>JAYUGD010000596.1:0-1581 GCA_043767785.1 Zavarzinella sp.
TGGCGGTGTCTCCACCATAGCGCGGCCCGCGAATCCTGTCGCCCCCGCCGGCCGATTTTTGCACAAGCTCTCCGTCGCCCCTCCGGGGCTGAATACCAAAACCCGGGTTTTAGCCCCGGATGGGGCGACGGAGTGTAGCCCGTGGGTGAGGCTTTGCGAACCCCGGGTTTCATAATCGCCCGCGTTGGCGCCCTTCCCCCCGCCATCTACAATAAACCGCACACTCCCCAAGAGACCCCCGCCGTGGCCAAGAAAGCGCCGAAGACCAAGATCGTGGCCTTTAAGGTGGAAGAGGAACTCGCCGAGTTCCTGGACAAGCTGAACAACAAGAGCGACTTCATCCGCAAGGCGATCCTCGCCCAGTTCTCGATGGCCTGCCCGCTGTGCGCCGGGTCCGGTGTCGTCGCCCGCGGCCTCCACGACCACTACAAGCCCGTGATCGCGGCCCACAACGCGCACCCGTGCAGCCAGTGCCAGGCCGCGGTGGCGCTGCCGTTGAACCTCGACAGTGCCACGGAGAAGGACCGCAAACGGCTGGAGCAGTATTACCACGGCGGGCCGCTGTTCTGCGCCGCGTGCTTCCCCGAGATCCCGGCGTGCGAAGACTGCGCCTGGCACATCCCGCACGAGGCCATCGCCGACCACTTCCGCAAGGCCCACACCCATTGACGCGTCATTGGCCGCGCAGCGGGCCGCCGTCGGCGACCCGCTGAGTCAGCCCGCCGAGGCCGAGTTCCGCCGTGTCGCCGACGAGATCGGCCGCTGGGCCGCCGGCCATTTCGCCACGCTCCCCGACCAACGCATCGGCCTGACGGGAACCCCCGAGGAGCTTTCCCGGCGACTGCCGGCCGCCCCGCCCGACGCCGGCCGCGGCTTCGCGGAGGTCTTCGCGGACGCCCAGGAAAACATCTTCCCGTTCGCCTTCCGCTGCAACCACCCGCGCTTCCTGGCGTACATCCCGCCGTGGCCGTCCGCGGAAAGCGTCTGGGGCGAGTGGCTGACGGCCGCGACCAACTTCTTCGCGGGAAACTGGCACGAAGGGTCCGGCCCCGCCCACGTCGAGCGCACGGTTCTCGGCTGGTTCCGCGACTGGCTCGGCCTGCCCGACACGACGGACGGGGTTCTCACGGCCGGCGGGTCCGAGGCCAATCTGACGGCCCTCGTCGTGGCCCGCGAACCGCTGACGGCCGACGAGCGGAACCGGGCGGTGATTTATCTTTCGGCCGAACGGCACTGGTCCGTGGACCGGGCCTTGCGCGTGATGGGCCACCCGCCCGACCGCGTGCGACACCTGCCGACGGATGCCCACTTCCATTTCGACGTGGCCGCCTTGCGGGACGCCGTCGCCCAAGACCGGCAAGCCGGCCTTCGCCCGTGGGCCGTGGTCGGCACGGCCGGGGCGACCAACACCGGGACCGTGGACCCGCTGGACGCCCTCGCGGACGTGGCGGCACAAGAAGGGCTGTGGTTCCACGTCGATGCCGCCTACGGCTGGAGCGGCGTGCTGGACGCGGCCGAGCGGCCGGCCTTCGCGGGCATCGAGCGGGCCGACTCCGTCACGCTCGACCCGCACAAGTGGTT
>JAYUGD010000597.1:0-12651 GCA_043767785.1 Zavarzinella sp.
AGATGCCGCGAGTCGCCGCCCGGCCGGCGGGCGTTGAACTGGCGCGCAAGGCCGTGGAGGCCGGACAAGCGGCCTTCGCGGACGGCGAGTACGGCCGGGCCTTGGAATTCTTCCGCAAGGCCGTCGATCAAAACCCGAACGACCCCACGAGTTACTATTTGCTCGCCGAGACGCAGTTCGCCGTCGGCAAGTACCGCGAGGCCGTGGCGAGCATTGCCGCGGGCATGACGTTCAAGGGGGATTGGTCGTCCGAGAAGTTCCAGCCGCGTGGCTTGTACGGCAAGAGTCCGGAAACGTTCGACGCCCACATGAACTTGTTGAAGGCTACCATCGTGCAGTTCCCGGACGACGCGGGCCTGAGCTTCCTGTTGGGCCACCAATTGTGGTTCGACGACAAGCCGGACCAAGCCAAGCCTCATTTGCTGACGGCGAAGGCCGCCGGCCGCGGCGCCAGCCCGGCCGATTTGTTCATCATCCCGTGACCGTGATGGCAGATGGCAAGCCGGACTCGAAAGACGGAAACAGGAACTCCGGGGCGTAAGCGTCCCGGAGTTTTTTGTTGGAGATGCGGCGGTTCGTGAGGTCGTGTGTCACGTCTGTTGGCGGTCCAAACGTCGCCGGCGGGGCGGCCAGCAATGCCGCCGTCCGCGTGTAAAAGTTTCGGCGGGTGACGGGGCTGCCGTCGGAGACGTTGTAAACGTCGCCAGGTTCGGGTCGGTCTGTCACGGCATCAATGACGGCCGCCCCGTCTTCGACGTGGATCAGGTTCAGCCACTTCTCCGGGTCCGCCGCCAACGGTTCGCCGCGCTCAATGGCCGCCCGCCGGATGACACGCCCCGGCCCGTAGATGCCCGCGAACCGCAGGATCATGGCGTCCGGCCGCCGGGCGTGCAACAACTGTTCGCATTCCAGCAGCAGCTTGCCACTTTCTTCCCGCGGTGCGGTCGGCGACGACTCATCGACCCATTCGCCGGTCGTTTGCCCGTAGACGCTGCTGGAACTGACGTAGGCGACCGCGCCGTCAACGGGCAATCGGTCCAGCACATTCCCCAATCCGGTCAGGTAAACGTCCCGCATCGACTTGCCGGCCGTGCGGTCCATGCCGACGGCGTAGAGAACGCGGTTCACGGCGGGAAAAACCAGCGTTGCCGGGTCGGTGACATCGCCCAGAATCGGGACGACGCCCAAGGCCGTCAACTCGGCCGAACGTGACCGCGTGAGCGCCGACACGCGGAAGCCGCGCGCCAGCCACCGGCGGGCGACGACGTGGCCCAAGTAACCGCACCCGACGATGAGCGCTGATTCGGGCACGTCAGACTCCCGCGAGCGGGAGGCAAAGCGTGAACTTCGTGCCGCAGCCCGGCTCGCTCTGCACGGTGATGTCGCCGCCGTGGGCGCGCAGGATTTTGCGGCTGGTGGCCAGCCCCAACCCCGTGCCGCCGGGTTTCGTGGTGTGGAACGGCCGGAAGAGGATCGCCATCGTTGGCGCGTCGATGCCGGCGCCGGTGTCGATCACGTCCACGCAGGCGTTTGCCCCGTCCCGCCGACTTTGCAACACGATCTCCCCTCCGTCCGGCATGGCCTGCTCCGCGTTCAGTAACAAGTTCAGGATCGCTTGTTTGAAGAGTTCGCGGTCCATCGGGATCGGCGGCAGGTCGGGGTCCGGGTAACTGCGCAACGTGATGTTCGCGGCCCGCATGGTCGGGCCGACGAAGTCGGTCATGTCGTCCAACACGTCCGCAATGTTCTCCGGCTTCTTGGTGACTTGCCGGGCGCGGGCGAACCGCAAAAAGTCGTTGGACACGTCCACCAACTTTTGCGCCTGTTGGCTGAGGCGGTCGATCCGCTGCTTGGCCTTCCGCTCGCGCGGGGTCTGCGGGGCCGCGAAGTCGTCGGCCAGCAATTGCAGGTTCAGGTTAAACGTGCTGAGGTGGTTCTTCACCTCGTGGATGAAGCCCCCGGCCAGTTCGGCGATCTCAGTATCAGTGTCCGGCATTACTTCTGCCATCGGCTCCACGCCAGTCCCACCGAGTCGGCCCGGAAGGTGACGAGCCGCTGGTTCGTCACGTCACAGACGTACACGGTCTTCCCGTCCGGGCCGCCGAAACAAAGGTTGCTGACTTGCTTGCCCAAGACGTCCCACTCCTTCAGGACTTCCCCCTTCGGGGAGAGTTTGACGACCGTCCCCTTGCCGTATCGGGTGATGTACAGGTTGCCGTCCGCGTCGCTGCGCATGCCGTCGAAGCCGTGGTCCTCGAACTTCTTCACCAACTTCTTCTCGCCCAGTGTGCCGTCTTCCTTTACCGAGAAAGCCCACACGTTACGCTGCATGGATTCGTTGACGTACAGCGTCTTGCCGTCGGGGCTTAGGTCGATGCCGTTGGTGGTGCCCAACTTGTCCGCCAGGAGCGTCACCTTGCCGGCCGTGGAAATCTTCCACAGTTGGCCGGTGCCGGCCTCCCAGTTGGGGTCACTGGCGTACAGCGTGCCGTCGGCGGCGATGGCCAAGTCGTTCGGCTGGCTCATTTTCGGCTCGTGCGCGAAGACGGTGACCTTCTTCGTCTTCGGGTCGATCTTCAGCACGTTATGCTCGACGTAGTCGGCGACGTACATCATCCCGGCCTTGTCGAAGACGATGCCGTTGCCGGTACTTTTGTTTGGCAACTTGACCCACACCTCGGCCTTGCCCTCGGGCGTGACTTTGCCGATGGTCTGCTGCTCGGCGAAGTTGACGACAAACACGTTCCCGGCCGCGTCGCACCCCGGCCCCTCAATCCCCGGCGTAAATCCTTTCTCCGGCGTGAACGGCACGGCTTTCGGCAGCGGTTCCGCCCAAACAGCCCCCACGAGGGCGAAGACACACGCTAAACTGGAGAAAGTTTTCATCCGGCGTTCCCCTGGTAAGGCACGGCGGCCCGGCAAGCGTGGCAATGATCCCCGGCCGTCGAACGGCCGATTATCCGAGTTCTCACGGAATTGCTCAGGTTTGCCGGCCGGGCGCATGATAATCCTAACAACGGTTCGTTCTATGCCGCCGAGACGATGATCGGCACGGGGAAATGGACGAACTGGAGCAATCAGGCATGACAACACGACTTGGCGGAAACAGAATTCGGCCGCAACTGCACGCCCTCGAAGGGCGCGACTGCCCCGCCGTGTTCACGATCCCGAACGGCGACGAGGCGGCCCTGAACGCCGCCATCGTCGCGGCGAACGCGAACGCCACGAACGACACGATCAACTTGGCCGTGAACGGGACGTATACGCTCACCGCGGGACTCGGCCTCGCCGGCACGGGCTTCTCGCCGATCACACACGACCGGCGGGCCGGTTTGGCCACCGTCACCATCAAAGGCAACGGCTCCGTGATCGAACGAGACCCGCAGACGGCGGGGACGTTCCGCATCTTCCGCGTGGAAGACCGCGGGTATTTGAAACTGAATGACGTGACGGTTCAAGGCGGCGTCACGCGAGAGGGGGAGAAGGGCGGGGCGGTCTTGGTGACGACGGGCGGGAAATTGTTCGTTAAGAACTCCCTTTTTCGCGGCAACCAAGCGGACAACGCCGGCGGGGCGATCGCGTTCGACACCGCGAACGAGTCCGTCATTCAGAACAGCACGTTCGCCGAAAACGTGAACAACCAAACGGCCGCCGGCGGCGGCGGCGGGGCGATTTACGTCGAGCCGCACGCCGGGCGGGTCCTGATACTCAACTGCACCGTTGCAAACAACACGAACCGCGTGGAATTCGTAGAGAACGGCGGGGGCGGCAATTTCGCGCCGCCTGGACTGCCCCACTATGGCGGGGGGCTGTCGGCCGGCGCGTTCACCGACTTAGCCAACACCATCGTGTACGGCATCGGGAGGCCCGCGGGGAGGCCGTGGCGAACAACGACTTGGCGGTCCCCACCGGCATCATCGAGGCCGACAACACGATTGTCGGGGCGTATGACCCCGACGCGGTCGCCGTGCAAGGGGACGGCAACCAACTCGACCCGGCGACGAACAACCCGCGGCTGGGGTCGTTGGCGAACAACGGCGGCCGGTCCGACACGTTCGCACTGGGGCGCGGGAGTCCGGCCATTGACGCGGGCGCCAACAAATTTTTCCCCGGCGAGAAGTACGACCAGCGCGGCCCCGGCTTCGCCCGCATCGTCGGCGGCCGAATCGACATCGGCGCGTTCGAGTTCGTGCCGAACACGGTCGTCACGGTGGCCAGTTCTCACAATCCATCGGGGGTAGGGCAGTCGGTTACGTTCACGGCGACGGTCACCTTTCGCGATCCGCGCAAGGAAGGCACGCCGGCCGGGTCCATTCGGTTCACCGTGGGCGGAATCGTCTACGCCCCGGTCCCCGTGGGCGCAAATGGGCGCGCCACCCTGCCGTTCACGGGCCGGAAGGCCGGGAAATACTTAGTGGTCGCCGAGTTCATTCCCGCGGACGGCGGAGAGATCGCCGACCCGAGTCAGGCGAGCTTGATTCAAAAAGTGGGCGACCTCAGTCGGCGGTGGGATCGGTAACGGTTCGGGTTTCGACACGGACGTCGGAGAAGTTGACATGATCACAGGGATGTTGGCCTTGGCCGTGGTGGCCGCGGGCGGCGCGGAATACAAACTCCGGCATGAGATGCCGGCCGTCGTCTTACCCGTCGCGGACGCCAAGGCGGAAGCGCCGGCGGCGCTCCCGGACGTTGGGGACAAAGCGCCCGCCATCGTCGAGTTGCTCCCGTCGGGGCAGGCCGCGCCGACGTGGTGGGCCAGCGCCGACTATTTGATGTGGTGGATCAAGGGGCAGCCGACCAACGCTCCCTTCGTGACCACCGGCCCGGAATCGGACCCGTTCGCCGGCTCGCTGGATCGCCCCGGCACGCGGGCGCTGTACGGCAACAAGTCCATCGACTTCGGCGTGTTGTCCGGCCTGCGCCTCCGGGCCGGGCTGTGGCTCGACGACGACGCGACGTTCGGGGCCGAGGTGACCGGCATGGCGCTCGAACAAGGTCGGGAGACGGCCACATTCAGCGGCGGGAGCGTCGGCCGGCCGTACATTGCCCGGCCGTTCATCAGTGCCGGCACGGGGCAAGAGAACGTCTACTTCGTCGCCCAGAACTTTTCAGACCCGTCCCTCTCGGCGTTTCTGACGGGCGATTTGGCCATCACGACGAAGTCGCGGTTCTGGGCGTATGAAGTAAACGGCCTCGTCAACTTATACCGCGATCCCGACTCGTGGGTGGTCGGCTTGGTCGGCTTCCGGTCGATGGGCTTGGATGAATCGTCTAAGTTCACCGAGACGTTGCAGTCGCTGGCCGCCGGCAGTCTGACGTTCGCCGGCGCGGCCGTAGACCCGTCCCAGCGGGCCGTGACCGTAGATGACTTCAAGACTCAAAACCGCTTTTACGGCCCCCAGGTCGGCACGCGCGTGGGGACGGCCTTCGGCGGCTTGAGCGTCACCGCGCACGCCACCGTGGCCTTGGGCGTCACGCAGCAAGAGCGCGTGATCGAGGGGTATTCGTTACTCACGGCCGGCGGGCGGACTGTCGCCACGCTGCCCGGCGGCGTCTTCGCGTTGCCGTCGAACATCGGCCGGGCGACGCAAAGTGATTTCTCCGTGGTCCCCGAGGCCGGCCTGAGCATGGCCTACGAATTCACGCCGTGGCTGAGCGCCCGGTTCGGCTACAACTTCGTGTACTGGAACACGGTCCTGCGGGCGACGCAACAAATCGACCAGACGTTGAACCCGAATCAAGTGCCGACGGACGTGTCCTACGGCGTGCCGGGCGGCCCCCTCCGGCCGAGTTCCCCGCTGCGCACGAGTGACTTTTGGGCGCAGGGGATCAACTTCGGATTCGAGATCAAGCGGTGAGTGGTCGGCGGTTTAGAGGCCGAGTTGCTTCCGCAGCGAGCCGAGTTGCTTCGCGCGCACGTCGTCCGCGGCGAACGGGTCGAAGATGATGTTGCCGGCCAAGAGCCGGCTCAGGACTTCCAAGGCCCGGACGCGGAGTTCCGTCTCCCGGCGGCCGAGGGCTTCCACCAACGGCGGGACGGCCACGTTCCCGCGGCGCAGGAGTTCCGGGATCGCTTGCGAGTATGTGTTGTCGGCTTTGAGCGCTTCCACCCACCGGCGGGCGTGTTCCTGTTCCGCGAGCATGTGGGCCACGTCCGGTTTCGGGGCCGGCGGCGGCGTTTGCGGGGCGGGGGCCGGGTTGCCGCCGAAGGTGTTGTCCGAGAACGTTGTCCCCAAGTATTCGTTAATGGCGATGGGGTCGTTGATGAGTTGTTGCGGCGTCCCCTGCGTGACCACCCGGCCGTCCTTAATCAGGTAGCTGCGGTCGGTGATCTTCAACACTTCCCGGACGTTGTGGTCCGTCAACAGAATCCCGATTCCTTGTTGGGCCAATTCGCGGATGTTGCGGCGGATGTCTTCCGTCGTCTTCGGGTCCACGGCCGCGAACGGCTCGTCCAAGAGGATCAACAGCGGCTCGCACGCGAGGCAGCGGGCGATTTCCAGCCGGCGCTTCTCGCCGCCGGAACACCGGGCCGCCGGGTTCGTTTTCACGTGCTGCAACTGGAAGCGCTCGAGCATCTGATCCGTGCGCTCTTGCCGCTCGTGCTTCGTGAGCTTGCGGCCCATGCTGCGGCTGCGGGGCAGGGCCTCCAAGATGGCGATGAGGTTCTTTTCGACGGTAAGCTTGCGGAAGATGGACTGTTCTTGCGTCAGATAGCCCATTCCGAGCCTGGCCCGGCGGAACATGGGCAGCGTGGTCACGTCTTGGCCGTTGAACATCACTTGCCCGTCGTAGGGCGTGATCTGCCCCGTCGTCATGCGGAAGCTGGTGGTCTTGCCGGCGCCGTTCGGCCCGAGCAGGCCGACGACTTCGCCGGGGTTCACGTCGAACGAGACGCCGTCCACGACCCGGCGCTTGCCGTAAATCTTGACCAACCCGCGTGCTTCCAGCAGGGCCATGCGCGTTCCTCACCGACGGGTCCGAATTCATACCGATACACGATGCCCCACCCCACAACAAGGGACAAACGCCCCGCGGAATGCAGAGAATGTTCCACATGGAACAAATGGGGAAGATGGGGGAGATCGTTAACGCCCAACCTCAATCAACCGCCGCCCGACCTTCAATAATGCGGTCCCACAACCGCGTTGCCAGCTCCGGGCGTTCCACGCCAACAAAGCGCCCGTCCCGCTCGCCGATGAACGCGATTCGCGTCATGTCGTCGAGTGTGTTGGCCACCATGAGGTCGGCGTCCGAGTGCGCGCGGGACCGTTCGGCGATCCGGTGCAACTCGGCATCCGTCACGTCCACTTCCAATTTGAACTTCACGAACACCCCGCGGAAGCCCCACGGCTCGCGCACGCGGTCGGCCAGTTTCGGCGTGCGGGTCAGTTTCAGCCACACTTCGGGGTGATGGCTTTTCACTTTGCCCGCGTGAATGTCCGTCATGCGGCCGTCATCGCTTGCGGCGAAGATGCCGGCGAAGGCAAAGTCACTAACGGCTGCGGCGTGGATCAACACGTCGTAACCGCCCGACATGAGTTCCGCTTCCATCAGGGCGGCCAAGTCGTCGTAAGTGCGATATGGCTTGACCGTCAGGCGGTCCGACGGTTCCAGAACTTCCGGGTGAGAAGTCAACACGGTGACGGCGTGCCCGCGCCGCGCCCCTTCGCCCGCGATCGCCGCCCCGGTGCGGCCGGTAAAAATGTTCGTGATGCACCGGACGCGGTCAATCGGCGTTTGCGTGTTGCCGGCCGTCACCAAGACGCGCATGACCCAAACCCCGGAGCCGCGAGGGAAGAACATCAGCCATCATACGCCATGACGGGGAGAAATCGGTTGGCCGAAACGTCTTGTCATGTTACCCTGACCGTAGGGGATCGCCCCAACCCGCCTGCCAACCGACTCCACTTTCTCCCGGAGCTCCTCGTGCGTCTTCTCACTTCGTTAATACTGCTCGCCTTTGCTGGGCATGCGTTGGCCGCGGACATACCCGCCGTCATCCGATCCGCCAAAAACGGGCCGTGGTCCGCACCCGCCACGTGGGACGGCAACCGCGTCCCCGGCGCCGGGGACCGCGTTCTGATCCGTTCGGAACATCGCGTCACTTACGACGTGGCCAAGAGCGACGTGATCCGCGGCATCACGGTCTCCGGTGCCTTGAGCTTCGCCAAAGACAAAGACACGCGGCTGGAAGTCGGCCTCGTCACTGTGCGGCCGGGGGACGAATATTCGGAAGAAGGCTTCGAGTGCGAAGCTCACATCGGCGCGCCGGAACCCGGCAAGCCGGTCCCGACGCTGGAAATCGGCACGCCGGACGAGCCGATCAACGCGGGCAAGAAGGCCCTCATCCGCTTGCACTACGTCGTTGGGATGAACAAGGACTCTTGCCCCGCCCTGATTTGCTGCGGCGGCCGGTGGGACGCCCACGGCCAACCGATGACGCGGACGTGGGTGAAACTCGGGGCGACCGTCAAGGCCGGTGAGACCGTGTTGAAACTCGCCGAACCCGTGACCGGCTGGACCGTCGGCGACCGGGTCGCCGTGACGGGGACGCAGACGCACGGCAACGCGAAGACCGAGTCCCTTTCCGAAGACCGGACGGTGACGGCGATTGACGGCGACAAGCTCACACTCGATTCGCCGCTGAAATTTAGCCACTTGGGCGAAGGCGAGTACCGCGCCGAGATCGCCAACTTAAGCCGGAACGTGGTCGTGGAATCGGCCGACCCCGAAGGCGTCCGCGGCCACACGATGTATCACCGCAATTCGACCGGCTCGCTGTCGTACACGGAGTTTCGCCACCTTGGCAAGAAGAACACGCTCGGCCGCTACGCCCTGCATTACCACCTGGCCGGGGACACGATGCGGGGCAGTTCCGTCGTCGGCGTGTCGGTGTGGGACAGTCACAACCGCTGGGTAACAGTCCACGGCACGAATTACCTGATTGTCCGCGACGTGGTCGGCTACAAGAGCGTGGGCCACGGCTTTTTCCTGGAAGACGGCACCGAAGTCTACAACGTCTTCGACCGCAACTTGGCCATCCTCGCCGAGGCCGGCAAGAAACTTCCCAAGCAGGTGTTGCCGTTCGACCAGAATGAAGGCGCCGGCTACTGGTGGACGAACAGCCTGAACACCTTCACGCGCAACGTGGCCGCCGAGTGCGACCATTACGGCTTCCGCTACGAGGCCACGTCGGGCAGCGCGCTGAAACTGGAGTTCGCCATCCGGCAACCGGACGGCACCCGCAAGCGAGTGGACGTGCGGACGCTTCCGTTCGTACGGTTCGACGACAACGAAGTCCACAGCAGTCACGGCCTGTACGGCGTCAACCTCGGCGAAGGCGTGAACCGCGTCGGCCCGGACGCCCGCCACCCGTTCGTGGTGCGGAATCTGAAAGTGTGGGACATTCACTACGCCTTTCGCCCGCAGGTGCCGTCGTTGCTGGTCGATGGTTTGCACATCCACAAAGCGGGGTACGGCGTCTAACACCCGAACTTCGATGCGCTTGTGTACAAGAACGTCTACATCAGCCAAACTCACACCGAGCCGTTCAACCGCGGCCACGACGACCTGAGCGTCCAGCACGGTGTCCTGACGGTGGACAGCTTGACCTTCGACGGCTGCCGGTCCGGCGGAATGCCGCTGGTGCAAATCAGCGACGACAACCCGACCGGCGTGGCGGTCACGCACTTCCGCGATGTCAAGACCGTAAACTGGGCCGACAACAGCAAGTCGAAGGCCGTCGCCAATCTGGGCGGCGGGCCGCGGCCGCAACCGAAGACATCGTCGGGCGTGCCAATTTATATTCACGACCACTACGGGCCGGGCCGGCACGCGATGATCGTCAGCAGTCGGTCGCCGGAATACAAGGCCGACCCGAAGGCCTTCCGGGCCGAGCCGCCGCTGACGGGCGACGAGTCGCGCGTGAAAGAAATGAAGGACGTGCCGTTCCCCGAACCGCTGTCGCCCGTGGACGACCTGCCGCCGACGACCGTGATTACGCGCGTGATCCGTTCCGGCGGCAAGGTGATCGTGCGCGGCTGCACGGCCGACAACGGCACCGTAACGAAGGTGACGGTCAACGGCCAACCCGCCAAGTCAACGGCTGCGAATTTCGCCGAATGGGAAGCGGTGTTGGAAGGCGTCCCGACCGGCGAGTATAAGATCGAAGCGGGCAGCGCCGACGCCGCCGGCAACGTGGAAAAGACGCCGATGACCGTCACCGTGCGATAATGGGATCATGAGCACTTCGACGAATGATTCGCCCGGTCGCACGTTTCGCCGGGCCGTGGAAACCGAGAAGCCGCTCCAAGTCGTCGGGGCGATCACGGCGTACACGGCCCGCATGGCGGAGGCGACCGGGTTCAAAGCCCTTTACCTTTCCGGCGGCGGCGTGGCCGCCAACTCGCTCGGCCTTCCCGACTTGGGCATCAGCACGATGGAAGACGTGCTGACGGACGCCCGCCGCATCACGGACGCGACGACGTTGCCGTTGCTCGTGGACATCGACACCGGGTGGGGCGGGGCGTTCAACATCGCGCGCACGATTCGCTCAATGATCAAAGCCGGCGTCGCGGCCGTCCACATGGAAGACCAAGTCGGCACGAAACGCTGCGGCCACCGGCCCGGAAAGGAAGTCGTTTCCACGGCGGAAATGGCTGACCGCATCAAGGCGGCCGTGGACGCCCGCACCCATTCGGACTTCGTCATCATGGCCCGCACGGACGCCGTCGCCGGGGAAGGGGTGGACGCGGCGGTCGAACGGAGCCGGGCCTACGTCGCGGCCGGGGCCGACATGATTTTCGCGGAGGCCGTCACCGACCTCGCCGATTACGCCACATTCAAGCAAGCGGTCCGCGTCCCCATCTTGGCCAACATCACCGAGTTCGGCAAAACACCCTTATTCACGACGGAGCAACTGGCCGGTGTCGGCGTCGATATCGTCCTGTATTGCTGCTCCGCGTACCGGGCCATGAACGCGGCGGCTCTTCGGGTCTATCAAGCCATCCGGTCGGACGGGACGCAACAGAACGTCGTGTCCACGATGCAGACGCGGGCCGAGTTGTACGAGTTCCTCGGCTATCATGCCTTCGAACAGAAACTCGACGACTTGTTCACCAAAGGCAAACCCCATGAGTGACGCCCAAGCCCCGCCGCCCGCGTTCAAGCCGAAGAAGTCCGTCGCCCTCTCGGGCACCGTCGCCGGCAACACGGCCCTTTGCACCGTCGGCCGGACCGGCAACGACTTGCACTACCGCGGGTATGACATTCTGGATTTGGCGACGGGTTGCGAGTATGAGGAAATCGCCCACCTGCTCGTTCACGGCAATCTTCCCAACGCGGCCGAACTAACGGCGTACAAGAACAAATTGAAAAGTTTGCGCGACATCCCTTCCGTGGTGAGAGCCGTGCTGGAGCAACTTCCGCCGACGGCCCACCCGATGGACGTTTTGCGGACCGGCGTTTCCGCCCTCGGGTGCGTGTCGCCCGAAAAAGACGACCACGCCCCGGCGGGGGCGCGAGACATCGCCGACCGCCTGCTCGCCTCACTCGGGTCCATGTTGGCGTACTGGCATCACTTCGCCGCCAACGGCCGTCGCATCGAAGTCGAGACCGACGACGACTCCATCGGCGGGCACTTCCTGCGATTGCTGCACGCCAAACCGCCCGCCGAATCGTGGGTGCGGGCCATGCACACCAGTTTGATTCTGTACGCCGAGCACGAATTCAACGCCTCCACATTCACCGCCCGCGTGATCGCCGGCACGGGGTCCGACCTGTTCTCCTGCATTGCCGGCGGGGTCGGCGCGCTGCGCGGCCCGAAGCACGGCGGGGCCAACGAAATCGCCCTCGACATCCTGGAGCGGTACGAATCCCCCGACGAGGCCGAGAAGGACATTCGCCGCCGCGTCGCCGCCAAGGAAGTCATCATTGGCTTCGGCCACCCGGTCTACACCGTTTCGGATCCACGCAATAACGTCATCAAAGAAGTGGCCCGGCGACTGTCCGTGGAAGCCGGCGACAGCAAGTTATTTGACATCGCCGAGCGGTTGGAAGCCGTGATGTGGGACGCCAAGAAACTCTTCCCGAACCTCGACTGGTTCAGCGCGGTGAGTTACCACATCATGGGCGTGCCCAAGGCGATGTTCACCCCGCTGTTCGTGATCGCCCGCACAGCCGGGTGGGCGGCCCACGTCATTGAACAACGAGCCGACGGCAAGATCATCCGGCCGTCCGCCAACTACGTCGGCCCCGAGAACCGGCCCTTCGTCCCGCTTCAAGAACGACTCTGAACCCGGAACCCCATGTCTCACCCGATTAGCAACGTGCGCCCGGCCCCCGACGCGGTCTTGGCCGACATCGCGGACTACGTCACGACGTTTGAAATCACCAGCGACCTCGCCTACGAGACCGCCCGGTTCTGTCTTCTCGACACGCTCGGCTGCGGCTTGGAGGCGTTGGAATACCCGGCCTGCACAAAATTGTTGGGGCCGGTCGTGCCCGGCACGGTCGTCCCCAACGGCGCCAAGGTTCCCGGCACGCCGTTCCAACTCGACCCCGTGCAGGCCGCGTTTAACATCGGGGCGATGATCCGCTGGCTGGACTTCAACGACACGTGGCTCGCCGCCGAGTGGGGCCACCCGTCCG
>JAYUGD010000598.1:0-1576 GCA_043767785.1 Zavarzinella sp.
GCGCGGCTGGATGGCGATGCAGCAAATGCTCGACGGCGCCGAGGCGGTGGGCTTCAAAATTCGTGGGGAAACTTGAGGCTGACGCCTCGACGCTCGCCGTTGACCAAAGGGGAGCATTTGGTGTCAGGAAGTCTACACGCTTCTTCGTATGATCGCGGTGAAACGCCAGCCCGTCAGTTCGCCTTCAGCGAGTTGAACACCAGGCCGGTCAAAATCTTCGGGTAGAAGTACGTGGACTTCGGCGGCATCTTCTCGCGCCGGCCGGCGATGCGCTCGACGTGGCCCATCGTCGCCGGCGGGACCAAGGCCGCGAGGTCGCAACTCCCGGCGGTGATGGCGTCTTCCACTTCGCGGAGCAGGTGGACGTACTTGCAGGTCGGGGCGCCGCCCACTTTCGCCGGGATCAGCTTGTTCAGGGCGGCGACGTGCAGGACGCTCACGCCGAGTTCGCGCCAGTCGTCCGAGTGGTCCGGGGCCAGTTCCTTCATCAGGGCGTCGTCCACGAAGCGGGCCGTCACCCACTGGTTGTCGGCCTTGGTGTGGAACGCGAGCAGGGACTGCGACCCGTCCATCTCGATGGCCTCCCACGCCTCTTCGCCGCCGGCGACGGCCGCCACGTCGAAGTGCGGTTCCAGCGCGGCCTTCAGTTGCGGGCCGGTCAGGCCGGGGAAGCCGCTGACGAGCCGGTGCGTCGGCAAGATGACGAGGCCCGGGTCGCCCATCGACACGAGCATCATCATGCAGAAGTGGGCCGGGGAGTCCTCGCCGGCGACCATGCCGTTGGCGATGGCCTCTTCCCGGTACTTCAGGCCCGTCTCGTAGCGGTGGTGGCCGTCGGCGATGAACACCGGCCGCTCGGCCATGCCGCTGCACACGGAGCCGATCAGGTGCTCGTCCGTGATCGTCCACAGCCGGCTGGTGACGCCGAGGTGGTCGGTCGCCTCCGTCGGAAGCTGCTTGTACAGCATCGTCTCGACGCGGGTGAACACGTCGTTGGTGTCGTCCGGGTACAGGCCGAACACCGGGCTGAGGTTCATGTTGGTGGCCCGGTACAGCTTCAGCCGGTCCTCCTTCGGGCCGGACATCGTCTCCTCGTGCGGGAAGATGCGGCCGGTGCCGAACGGCTCCAGGCGCACGCGGGCGATGAACCCCCGGCGCTTGTGCGTCTTCCCCTCGACGGTGAATTCCTGCTCGATGACGTACAGCGAGCGCAGCGTGTCCTGCCGCAGAGCGTGGTCATTCTGCCAGCCGCTGAGGGTTTGCGAGGCGCGCGTGTACTTGTTGCTGGTGGCCGAGTCGCCCGGCTCGTCCTTGGTCAGTTCGAGGCGGATGGCATTGTACGGGCTGGCGTCGTACAGCTTCTGTTGCAGGGCGGCGTCCACCACGTCGTACGGCGGGGCCACCAAGTCGGAGAGCGTGCCGGCCCGCCCGAGGTCGTACCGGAACCCGCGAAACGCCCGAATGTCCGCCATGACGAAAACCCTTTGCCGCCAGAGGCCGTGAAATTGGAAACTATCATGGTACGGACGGGGCGTCGAACGGGGGTCTTGTTAGCCGCGACGCGGAGGCTTTGCGC
>JAYUGD010000599.1:0-12639 GCA_043767785.1 Zavarzinella sp.
GACACACTTTTAAAAGAGAACATGAATGAAGGCACGAGTACGCATCTATACTTGTCGCCAGATGGGATCAAATTCCATGTAAAATCGATCCTTGATCCCGACGGAGACGAGAATCATGCCAAGAGAATTTACGTACTCAACCCCGATGAGGAACTTGACGCGGCGAGCAAGTTTTTGAACGATCCGGGGCGGCCCAAATACATCGACACATCTGTGGTCTCCCCGCGAGGGGGGCTGGGAACACGATGGACTCGCAAAAACCCGCCCAACACCGTTGAGAGGTCGCTAGCACTCCTGGGCCAAACTGCGGACACCGGCCGAGTACAGGACATTGCAGGTCTGTGTGGCAACTTATGGCAGGTACAGTTTTTGAAGCAGAAAGGAAACAGGCTATCGGGCCGGGGTCCGGCCGGCATTCTGGCGGTTTACGCTGCTCTTTTGGAACCGAGAGCGATGGTAGAAGAAATCATCCTCATCGACCCGCCGACCAGTCACCGCGACGGCCCGCACTTCCTGAACGTGGACCGCGTCCTCGACTTGCCGACCGCCCTCGGCCTGCTGGCCCCGGACGTGAAGTTGACGCTCGTCAACGCCAAGGACAAGGCATTCGACAAGACGGCGGCGATGTACAAACTGGCCGGGGCCGAGGGGAAGTTTGAGCGCAAGTAAAGCCCATGGATTGCCATCCATGGGCTTTGAGGGGGTCAGTGGGCTTTACTTGGGATTGAGTTTGCGCCACTGGCGGCGGAAGGCGGCCAGGACTTCGACGCCGATCAATTCGGCGATGTCGTCATTCCGGGAGGCGTCCGCTTCTTCCCGGATGATGCGCAGGCCGTCGTGGGCCAGCCGCCGCAACTTTACTTCGGCCTCCGTCTCCTCGGCCGCGATGGCGGCGTCCGGCGTCTCGTCGCCGTCGAGATATTGCCGTCGGTTCTCCGGCGTCGCCGGATAAATCTGGTGCCGCGTCGTCCGGCCGCGACCGTCCTTCATGTTGAACTGGAACCCGTCCGCGACGAGGGCCGTCGTCTTCACCGCCGAGACAGTGGTGAGCGTGTGCGTGAACCCGCCGACTACCCCGTGCCCGCCGGGACTTGCGAGGATCACTTCGTCCCCGACCCGCACGCGCTTGAACAACATGGATCGCCCCTGGTGGAAATGGCCTTTTGGCCATTATCAGCGAGCGGGCGGCGGAATGGGAGGTCAGTGGGCGAGGAACCCTCTACGCCAAGATTTCCTTCACCACCCGCCCGTGCACATCAGTGAGCCGAAAATCGCGGCCGGCGTAGCGGTAGGTCAGCTTCTCGTGGTCGAGGCCGAGCAGGTGCAGGATCGTGGCGTGCAGGTCGTGGACGTGGACCTTGTCCGTCGTCGCGGCGAAGCCGGCGTCGTCGGTGGAGCCGTGGACGTGGCCGCGCTTCACGCCGGCGCCGGCCATCCAAATCGTGAAGCCGTGGCGGTTGTGGTCCCGACCGGGGCGCGTCGTCGGGTGCGGGAGTTCGGCGGTCGGCGTGCGGCCGAACTCGCCGCCCCACACGACCAGAGTGTCGTCCAGCAGGCCGCGCTGCTTCAAGTCCTTGAGGAACGCGGCGGTCGGGCGGTCAATGTCGGCGCACGCCTTCGGGATTCGCTCGTCCAGTTCGCCGTGGTGGTCCCACGGGAAGCCGGGGCCGTACCACGCTTGGACCACGCGCACGCCGCGCTCCAACAAGCGCCGGGCGAGAATCAGTTGCCGGGCCTGCGGGCCGGGGCCGTACATGTCGAGGGTCTTCTGCGACTCGCGGGTCAGGTCGAACGCCTCGGCCGCCTCGGCCTGCATGCGGTACGCCTGCTCGAAGCTCTGGATGCGGGCCTCCAGCCGGCCCTCGGCCGGGCGGGCGGCCTGGTGCGCGGCGTTCAGCTTGGCGAGCAAGTCGAGTTGCGCCCGCTGGTCGGCCGGGGAGACGCGCGGGTTCTTGATGTTCTCGACCAGCTTGTCCACGTCGGTGTGCTTGGAGTTGACGTAGGTGCCCTGGTACGCGGGCGGCAGGAAGGCCGCCTGCCAGTTCTGGGCCTCGTTCAGCGGGTAGCCGTCCGGGCAGAGGGCGATGAAGCCGGGCAGGTTCTTGTTGACGGACCCGAGGCCATACGTCACCCACGACCCGAGGCTCGGCCGACTGAGCCGCACCGCCCCAGTGTTCATGAACATGATCCCGCCGTCGTGCGAGATGTCGTCCGCGTGCATCGACCGGACCACGCAAATCTCGTCAACCATGCCGCCGAGGTTCGGCAGCAGTTCGGACATCTCGATGCCGCTCTGGCCGTACTTGCGGAAGCCCCACAAGGAGGCAAACGCCGGGCTGCGGCTCGCCTGGGCGTCGCCGGCCCCGGGGATCACGTCCTTCGGGATCGTCTTGCCGTGCAATTTTTTGAGCAACGGCTTCGGGTCGAAGAGATCGACTTGCGACGGCCCGCCGTTGGCGAACAGGTGGACCAGCCGCTTCGCCTTCGGCGCGAAGTGCGGGGCCCCCGGCTCGGCGGCGGCCACGGAACCTTCGCCGAGCATGTGGGCGAGGGCCAGCCCGCCGATGCCGGCCCCGCCGCGGAGCAGCATGTCGCGGCGAGACGGGAAGCCGTTCGGAAGTATGTGCGAACCCATCATGTCGGCGACTCCCGATCAGTCGAGGAAGACGAACTCGTTGGCTTCCAACAAAACTTGCGCGAACCGCTCCCACGGGCCGAAGGTCGGCGCGGACGGCGGCTTCGCGGGCGGCTTGAAGTCCTTGGCCGCGTCCCACACGGCTTTCGCGTCCCCGGCCATCTTGATGTCGGGGGACCATTCGAAGCCGCCGAACTGGTCGCGGCCGCGGGCGTCGGTCACGAAGTCGATCACGTCGCCGGCCTTCACGGTGATGTCGGCCACGTCGGTGCGTTCTTTCGTCCCGTGAACCAGCCACGTCCCCAGCGGCCCGTGACGGCCGGAGACGATCCGCCCGCGGACGCCGTCGCCAAAGGGTTGCAGCGACCCCGACTGGCACGACACCGTGCCGGTGATCGACACCGTCCCGTCGCGCGGGGCGACCCACCGGCGGACGGCGGCGCACCGGCCGTCTCGCCCGGCGATGCCGCCGCGGCCGTCCAGACTCGCCCGGCCGACGGCCGGGTCGTTGTCCTGCGGCCCGCCGCGCCACCGGCCGTTGAAGAAAAGGAACGGCTGGAAGTTCACCACCCGCTTCTCGGCCTCGCTGAACGCGGCCGTGCCGTACCGCCACGGGTCGGCGACAGCGGGATCAGCCGTCGGCGTCGCGGGGCCGACGAACGCCAGCCCGAGTGACAGTTCCTCGGCGCTCGGGGCGCGGCCGTAGGTCAGCCGGTACATCGCGGCGATGCGGTCTTCCGGCGACTTCGCCGACTCCGACCGCCGGGCGAGGTCAGCGGCCCGGTCGAGGACGAAGGCGTCGTTCATCAGGAAGAGGGCCTGTTGCGGGCCGGCGGTCTCGAAGCGGCCGGGGATGTGGGCGTCCGCGCTCGGGAAGTCGAAATTGCGGAAGAACCCCGGCAGGGCGTTGCGGTCCACCGAACCGTAAACGGTTCGGCGGTACGCGCTGGGACTGGTCAAATCGTCGGCCCGCCCGCCGGGCGTCGGGTCGAGCCGGCCGCCGGCCGTGAGCAGGGAGTCGCGGAGTTCTTCGAACCCGAGCCGTCGCGGGGATACCCGCCAGAGCAAGCGGTTCTCCGGGTCGGCCGCCCGCGCCGCCCGGCGGTCTTGACTGGCTTGTTGGTACGTCGCCGACAGCATAATGTGCCGGTGAAGCGTCTTCAGCGACCACCCCTCGGCGACGAACCGGCGGGCCAAGTAATCGAGCAGTTCCGGGTGTGTCGGCGCGTCCCCGCGCGTGCCGAAGTCGCTCGGCGTGCGGACCAAGCCGACGCCGAAGTGCCACTGCCAGACGCGGTTCACGAAGACACGGGCGGCCAGCGGGTTGCTCGGGTCAGTGATCGTGGCGGCGAGTTGGGCGCGCCCGTGGCCGGCGGCGAAACGCGGCACGCTCTCTTTGTCCAGCACGGCCAAGAAACGGCTTGGAGAGTCTTCGCCCGGCAGGCTCGGGTTGCCGCGGACAAACACTTTTTGGGCGTACCCGCGCGGGGCCTCGCGCAGGGCCGGCGCGTGCGTCGAAGTCCCCGGCGCGTCGAGGTACACGCGGGCTAACTGAACTTCCTTGCCCCGCAACTCGTCGGTGTCCTTGCGGGTGAAATAATCCATCACCTCGGCCGGCGTGAACCCGAGCGGCGACTCGCGGGCGACCGACACTTGCCGGACCGCCTCAGCGTCCGGCGTGGCAGCGGGGCCGGCGTGCTTGGCGATCAATTCGCCGTACCGCTCGGCCACTTCCTTCAGCGTCATCGGTGGGGTGGCGAACGCGGCGGCAATAGTGGTATTGCGCGGGGAGCGGCGAACGGCGGCGGCGATCTCGGCCGCCTTCTTGGGGAAGTCCGCTTCGGCCGGGGCGGCGAACGCGCGCCATGCGGCGAACACCGGGTCGTCTCGCTTTTCGCACTCTTGCAAGTACGTCACCCAGCGGCGAAGAAGGCGGTCGCTGAGTTTCTTGCCGTTGACGATGGTCTTGAACGCGAACTCGTCGGCCCCGTTGGCGTCGCGGGCGGCGAGCAGGTATTCGGCAATCTTCTTGGGTGAGCGCACCTCGGCCGCCACCGCCGCTTGCCGGGTTTCAAGGAATTTCCGCACGTCCGCGACCGCCGGGGCCGCCTCGTGCCGGTAGGACAGGTACTGGTCGGCGTGCTCCGACAACGGGGTGATTTTCGCCAAGATTTCCCGCCGCATCCGGGTCACGTCGGAGATGTCGTCTTTCGTCAGGAACTGCCCGAGTTCGCCCATCGAAATCTGGGCCGGGGCGTCGTTGCCGCGGACGAGTTGGCGAACCGCCTCTTGGTCGAAGTCGGCGGCCGTCTCGGTCGCGTCGAAGCGCGTGAGCAGTTTGGCGTACCGCTCCGCGAGGTCGGCCAATGATTTCGGCGGCGGGGTGAGGATCGCCGCGACGTGCTTGTTCAGCCCCTTGATGGCTTTCGCGGTCTCGGCGACGCCTGCGGCCTTGGCCGCGAATTCGCCCGGCGGGACGGCCGCGAACGCGAACCACGGGCCGTAGACCGGGTGCGGCGTCTTGCCGAATCGCTGCAGCATGCGCACCCAGCGGAACAGGATCGGCTCGGAATACCCCAGCCACTTCGCCATCACGCGCACGCCGTTGTCGGGCATCCCGGCGAACGCGGTCGCGGCCATGAGATAATCAGTCGTCTTCGCCGGCGTGCGGTACTCGCCGCGCACGCGCTCCAGCCTGTCAGCGAGGTGCTTGTCCAGTCCCTCCCGCAAGCGGGTGATTTCGGCTTCTACAGCCGTGTCGACGGGCGGCGGTTCAGTCTCGGGCAAGTCGACAAGAATGCCGAAGCCCTCGGCCGGCATGCGCGCGGCCGCGAACAGGCCGTAGAGCGAGTAGTAATCCTTCGCCGAGACCGGGTCGAACTTGTGGTCGTGGCAGCGGGCGCACTGCACGGTCAGCCCAAGCAGCCCGCGCGTGACGACGTCAATCTGGTCGTCGATCACGTCATGCACGTTCCCGGTGAACCACCGGCCGACGGTCAGGAACCCGAGGGCGGCGAGGTCCGCCGGCCGGGCGTCCGCGGTCTGGTCGGCCGCGAGTTGCAGGCGCACGAAGCGGTCGTACGGCATGTCCTCGTTCAACGCCCGGATTACCCAGTCGCGGTAGGCATACGCGAACGGAATACGCCGGTCTTCCCCGGCCCCGACCCATTTGGTATCCGCGTACCGGGCGACGTCCAACCAGTGCCGGCCCCACCGCTCGCCGTAAGCCGGCGATGCGAGCAGCCGATCGACCGCCTTCGCGAACGCCCCGTCCGACGTGTCGGCCAGGAAGGCGTCCGCCGCTTTCGGCGTCGGCGGCAACCCCGTCAGGTCGTAAGTCGCGCGGCGCAGCAGCGTCCGCTTGTCCGCCCGCGGCGACGGCGTCAGTCCCTTTTCCTCCAACTTGGCCAGCACGAAGCGGTCGAGCGGTTCCTTCGCCCAGTCGCCCGCCTTTACCGCCGGCGGGGGCACGTCCTTCGGCGGTTGCAGACTCCAGAATTGCCTGGCCTTGGCCAAGTCGGCCGGCGTCGCCCCGGCCGGAGTGGAAGCCGCGGCGCCGGGGAACGGCAGCCCCATCTTGACCCACGCCGCGAGGTCGCCAATCTGCCCGGCCGTCAGCGGCTTCTCCCCCGCGGGGGGCATCTTCAACTCTTTGTCCGCCCCGCGCACGGCCCGCATCAGCAAACTCGCCGCCGGGTCGCCGGACACAACTGCCGGCCCCGACCGGCCCCCCTTCAACATCTCGGTCCGCGAGTCGAGCCGCAGATCCCCCTTCGTCTTCGCGGCCGAGTGGCACTTCGCGCAGTGTTCGATGAGGACCGGCCGGATTTTCTTCTCGAAGAACTCCTCGCCCGCCGGGTCGGCGAACGCCGGGCCGGCGACGAGTGTGGCGACCAACAGGGGAGAGACGAGTCGGGACATCAGAAGGGTTTACCGGGCGAGGAAACGGTGTTCGGCGGGTGAGAACGTCATCCTACCACAGCTTCCGGCGGCAGTCTACGCGGCGGCCGGAAAGCCCATGGACGGCCGTCCATGGGCTTTCGGCCGTCCGTGGGCTTTCCGGCGTAGAATACAGTGTCAGCCACCTTCTTAGGCGGGCCAACCCATGTCCCCACACACACCGCCGCCGCCGGCCCTCGACTTGATCGAGGAGATCGAAGTCCGCGGGCACATTGTCGATTCGTTGATCCTGCCCAAGATTCTCGACCGCATCTTGCAACTGGGCGGGTCGTTCGAGATCCGCGAATGCACCATCGGGTCGCGGCGGGTGGATCAAAGTTATGCCCGCGTTGCCGTCAAGGCGAAGACGCAGGCGGCGCTCGACGAGATTCTGGCCGACTTGGTCGAACACGGGGCGACGCCAATGAATGCGTCGGACGCCTTGCTCGCCGTCGCGGACATGGCCGGGGCGTTCCCGGACAAGTTTTACAGCACGACCAACCAAGCGACGCAAGTGCGGATCGCCGGGCGGTGGATCGACGTGCAGGATCAGGAGATGGATTGCGGCATCGCCGTGGACTTCGCCGCGAAGTCGGCCCGGTGCGTGGCGATGCTCGACGTGACGCCGAGCATGCAGATCGTCGTCGGCCACGCCGGTGTGCGGGTGACGCCACTGGAACGGCCGCGCGGCGAGACGCTGTTCGGCTTCATGAACTCGGCGATCTCCAGCGAGAAGCCCAAGGCCGTCAGCCTGCGGGCGGTCGCCGAGTCGATCCGGGCGGCGCGGGCGGCGGGGCAGAAGGTGCTGCTCGTCGGCGGCCCGGCCATCATCCACACCGGGTCGGGCCAACACGTCGCCCGGCTGATCGAGCAGGGCTGGGTGCAGACGCTGTTCGCGGGCAACGCGCTGGCCGTCCACGACCTCGAACAGGCGATTTACGGCACGAGTTTGGGCGTCAACATCTCCGAAGGCCAATCCGTCGATCACGGCCACGAGCACCACCTGCGGACGATCAACTCGATTCGCCGACTCGGCGGCATCAAGAAGGCGATCGACGCCGGATTGGTGAAGTCGGGCATCATGTACGAGGCGTCCCGCAAGGAGATTGACGTGGTCCTCGCCGGGTCGATCCGCGACGACGGCCCGCTGCCCGAAGTCGTCACCGACGCCTTGGAAGCTCAACGGCGGATGCGCGAGTCGATCAAGGGGGTCGGCTTCGCGCTGATGATCGCCACGATGCTGCACTCGGTCGCCACCGGCAACTTGCTGCCCGCGTGGGTGAAAGTCGTCTGCGTGGACATCAACCCCTCGACGCTGACCAAGCTGAGCGACCGCGGCTCCTTCCAGACGATCAGCCTGGTGACGGACGTGGAGCCGTTCCTGCGCAGTCTGGCCGCCGAACTCACGGGCGTTCCCCCGGTGACGCCATGACAATTCATCCTCGCATTTTGATGTGCAAGCCGGACTTTTACGGGATCGAGTACGAGATCAACCCGTGGATGAACCGCCTCGTCGGCGCCGACTTGGCCGCCTCGGCCCGGCAGTGGCAGGCCCTGCACGACACGCTGGTCGGCCTCGGCGTCGAGATCGCCTTGGTCGAGCCGGTGAAGGGGCTGCCTGACTTGGTGTTCACGGCCAACGCCGGCCTCGTCTATCGGTCGCTCTTCATCCCCTCGAAATTCCGCTACGGCGTCCGGCAAGGCGAGGAGCCGTACTACACCGCGTGGGCCAAGAACCACGGCTGGGAAGTCGTCCCGGTGCCCGGCGACCACTGTTTTGAAGGGGCCGGCGACGCCCTGTTCCTCGGCGAGACGCTCTTCGCCGGCTACCGCTTCCGCTCCGACGCCCGCGGCCTGCAACGGATCGGCGAGCTACTCGGCGTCGAAGTCCTCCCCCTCGAACTGGTGGACTCCCGCTACTACCACCTCGACACCTGCTTCTGCCCGCTCTCGTCAACACAAGCCATCTACTTCCCCGGCGCCTTCGACGAGTACGGCCGGGCCGTCCTGAAGGCCCGCGTCGACGAATTGATCGAAGTCACCGCCGCCGAGGCCGAGAGCTTCAGTTGCAACGCCATCGTTGTCGGCAAGACCGTCCTCCTCAACGACGGCGCCCCGCTGTTGGCCGACGCGCTGCGCCAACGCGGCTTCGATGTAAGGCCGCACTCGCTGACGGAATTCATCAAAGCCGGCGGCAGCGCCAAGTGTTTGACGCTGCGCCTCGACGGCGAAGAGGCGGCGGCGTGGCGCGCGTCCAGTCTGATTTAGGCGAGCGGGGGACGTGAGTCCATCCCTTTCAGGGTCATGGTGGTAACGTGGCCGGTTTGGGTTTCTTGCTCGGCGGTCGATTCGTTGACGCCGGTTTGGAATTCTCCATCAACTGTCGAAACGTTGATCGGTGCGGCGCCCCCCGGGCCCCCTTCGTTTTGGAGACCGGCTTCTTGGGGCCGCGCGTGGTCTTCCGATACTTCGACCAGTCGGCCGTCCGGGCAATCGTCAGCAGCCAGCCCGCGAACTGTTTCACGGTCCACGCCCGCAGGATTGTCCAGATCGATTCCGGCAGCGCCACGGCCATTCCGTCGTGCGCCGCGATCACTTCATTGACCACGTAATAGCCGGACACCCCTTCCCCCGGGTGCGCCGGCCCTTGCGCCAGTTCCAGCGCCCGCAACACGACCCGCACCGCGTTGTTCGCGCACAGGGCCAGCGCGAACGTCAGCAGGGCCGCCTTCGGGTAGCCCAGCGTGTTCAACTCGCACTGCACGCTCCGGGTGACCTCCAGAAAAGTCGCCTCGATCGTCCACCGCAGCCGGTACGACTCCGCCACCGCCACGGCCGGGAACCGATCCCTCGGCAGGTTCGTCAGCAGGCGAATCGCGGTGTCCCCATTGGTCGTCGGCGTCGTCCGTCGCACGAGGATCAGCCGATACGCCGCCCCCCCCACCATGACCGCCGGCTCAAACACCTCGCCCGTCGGCGACGGGCCCGCGTGAACCAGTTCTCCCGCCGGCTCCAGGGCGCTTCCCTCATGATGGCGGATCACAAAGCATGCCCGACGTTCGGCGATTCCCTCGAACAACCCCCGCATGCAGAAATTCCGGTCGGCCACGATCACCTCGCCGGCCGACACCCGCTCCAACAACCGGTCGGCCAGCGCCCGTTCATTGACATAGGCATCCTCCGCGGCGATCAGGTCGGTCACCAAGCCCGTGCCGTAATCCTGCACCACGATCGCCATGCCCGGCAGCGCCGCCGCCCCGTGACCGCGCATGACCTTGAGCCGATGGTCGGTCCCGGCCAGATAGTTGCCATCGACCACCTTGAGCCGAAAGCCCTCGAACGGCTGTTCCCGGCCCGGCCATTCGTCGAACACCGCCCCCAACCGCCGGGCCGTGTGGGCCACCAGCGCCTCCGGCACGGCCGGCTCGGTGTGATTGAGCTTGTCGTAGACGCTGGAGAGCGACGCCGCGAGCTTGGCCGGGTCGGCCCGGTAGGCCGCGTGGACCGACGAATAACGACGGGTGACGACCGCCCCGAGCAACTCGACCAGACTGGAGAACGTCAACTGGAGTTCATACTGGTTGATGACCACCCGATGGAACAACGCATCGATGTCGGCGGCCGCGAAGGCATGCTCGAAGCAGGCCCGGGCCATCACCGCCACCGGCCGCTTGCTCAGAAACGGTTCGAGCAGGTCGTCAAACAGCATGGGTCGCCCTTTCGTCACGCCAATGGGTATGACGAAACCCATACCGCAAACCCCCACGCTTGTCACCATGACCCTGAAAGGGATGGACTCACGTCCCCCGCTCGCCTTGGTTCTGACAAGGGGACAGTCGGGCCGCGGACGACGCAACGGCCCGGCTGCTCACGGTCACTGGCCGGAACCCGTCAGCCTCTTGTCCAGTGTCGGGACGCACACGATGACCTTCCAGAAGTCGAATGGCGCGTTCCCCAATCCCCACGCCGGCCCGAGGGACGTGAAGCGGACCGAGATGACCCGCGTCAAGAAGATCGTCCGGACCCACAAAGACGAGACCAAGCCGGGCATCCACCACTTCCAGATTTTGGACACGGTCGAGGGGCGAAGACGGTGGCGGTTACGACGGCATTGCGGTGAGGTGATGAAGAAGAAGTAAAAGGAGGCTGTTGCCAGGTGGTACGAGTTCACGGCCCGAAACCCTTGAAAACAAGGTATTTTTTGGGGTTACTGACCGGCGCGCAAAGACGGTCAAGTTTACTCAAGCACTAATCCGGCTTGCGCAAAGAAGGCTCGAACGACGGTTGGCTTCTGTCGCAGGCGGCCGACCGCGTGGTGGAACTCTTGGTGGAACTCCTCCAGGTCGTGACAGGCGAGGTTCCGCATCTGCACATTCTTCAGGTGGTTCCAGCCCCCTTCGTCCCACGGGTTCAGGTCCGGGGCGTACGCGGGCAAGAACTCCACACGCACCTTCCCGCGTGTCCCGGCCACATATTCCCCGACGGCGGCCCGGCGGTGGATTGGCGACCCGTCCCAGATGACCAGCAGCCGGTCCCCGGCCACGCGCCGCAAGTGGGCGAGGAACGCGATGCTATGCCGCCCGTTGAGCGAGTCTTGCCGGACGAGCGTGTACACCTTCCCGGCCGGCGTCATCCCGCCCATGACGGACAGGTGGTCCCTTGTCACCTTTTCCACGAGGACCGGCGTCTCCCCCTCAGGCGCGTCTGTCCGGGTGACGCCTGGCAGCAGATAGAACTCGGCTTCGTCTTCAAACACCACGGTCCGCCGTTCGCGCCGCGCCTGCCGCCGCCACTCCGGCCACACATCCGACCGCCAGAGTTGAACGGCGCCCTCATCCCGTTGGATGGCCCGCCGGACCGGAAGTTGAGGCGTCCGCCGCCGGTCTTGCAGCCGCCGCCCGCCGTGGCCCTTGTGGTACGCGACGCCGAACTCCTCCGCGATGACCCGGGCGACTCGGGCCTGGGTCCACACGTGGCCGCGGAAGCCGTATGCTTCCGGCCCGTGCCACAGGAACTCCGGGATCATCCGCCTTTGGTGCTCGCCGAGTTTCGGCGGCCGACCGGGGGAGGGACGCCGGCGCAAGGCGTCCGGACCGCCGGCTGTCACGCGGGCCAGCCGGCGGCTGACGGTCTCCTCGGACACGTCCAAGGCCTCCGAAATGTCGCGCTGACACCACCCCTGTTGTTTCAGACGCCAAGCTCGCAACCGACGCCACTCACGCCAGTCGCCGGGGATGAAACCATCGTCTTCCATCCCTCATTTTAGACGGCACTATTCTTGACCTCCTTATGCGCGCCAGTCAGTAACTGTATCGGGTACATGCCCAAGGCTTTGGAATGGCCTTACACCCAATACAGCTCTTATGCTTATCGTTGTCAATCCAAGGAATAGATCTTCATCAATTCCTTTTTTGCCATTTCCCACTCTTGGTTGACCCAAGTTGTCCACTTGGATTCAATTTTCGCACGCTCTGCAAGCGTATGCTTCTTGGGCAAAGGCCATGTTTTTTCTGCTTGCTCTTGCAGGTCTTTCTTGGATTGCGTGATCGAAAGTGCTTTCGCTTCCTCCAGTGCGCTCAAGTCAGACGCTACCTGAGCCTCCCATCTTTGGATGCCGTTGGAGATCTGCTCGCGTTGGCTTTCCGGGCCATTAAAGGCTGACAGATCTGCGCGGAACTTGGCAACCATCTGTCGAGACTTTGCGGCGCGTCGGACAGCCAGCGGGCGAGAGTCGCTTGGATCAATGTCCGCGACACTTATGTTGCTTGGCAACTCCAGCTTTAAGTCGGCAGCTTTGGCTCCGCTTCCCTTCACATACTCCAACGGGAGACGAAAGCGGACAGTGCCGTCTGAGCCATAATTTTCTGCTGGCAAATCCAAATCAATATATGTTGCAGTGCTGATCGGTCGTTCGAAAACCAAGAGGTCTATCACGGGCGTTCCGGGATCAACGGAAACCTCGCCGGCCTTAGAGACTGTCCCATAAGGGGGCCTCAGGCGGCGTTGTGGTATTGAAATTCAAAATCGGCATGCGAAGGCCGGAGCCTCTCCGTCATGAGTTTGAT
>JAYUGD010000600.1:0-12635 GCA_043767785.1 Zavarzinella sp.
ATCGTCCTCCTCCTTCCAGCGGGCGATCTCGGCGGTCGAAGGGAAATCCCGTGTGGGGAACGGCATGGCGCCAGTCTATCACATCCCCGTCAGCCCCAGCTCGGCCTTCGTGGCGGTCATTCTCCCGGCGCGCAGGGCGTTGGGCACGCAGTAGAGACCAATGGCGAGCGCCATGACCGTGTCGTCGTGGTACCCCTCCATCGCGTGCATGTCCCCGTCGTCGTCGATGATGAACTGGAGGCACTCGCTTTGCACCTTCTGGGAATAGCACCGCACCTGCTCGTCCTCGATGGCCTCGGCCAGCCGGTCCAGCACGAGCGGGCGCGTCTTCAGGTTCGTGTAGAAACCCCACTTCTTCTGGATCTGTTTGCTCTTCGTGTCCACCGTCTCGACCGAGTGAATCGCGTGCCTCGGGTAATCGGTGCGCTCCACCAGGTTGTTCAGGATCGTCAGGCCGTGGTCCGTCGCCTCCACCACCGCGTAGGCCCAGAAGTATTCCTTGCCGAGGTCGTGGACGATCTTGTGGGACGTGGCGTACGGCCACTTGCCGCGGAACATGGCGCACACCTGCAGCGTCTCGCAGTCGATCACCTGCGCCACCGTGTAATCGGTGCCCCCTTCCTTCGCGTCAGCCGGGTCCAGGTTCTCGACTCCCCGGCCAGAGGCCGCGTCGCACACCACGACGTAGCGGTGCCCCTTCTGCGGGGGGACCCAGTAACTCAGGCGCCCCTCCATGCGCGTGCTCACGGGCGCCCGGATGATCCAGTCCTTCACCTTCTCGCGGTCGAACGGCGAGCGGCCGGTGGTCAGGAACGCCTCCTCCGCGCAGCTCGGGTACTCCTGCTTGAACTCCTTGCGGTTGGCCGAGATCGACAGGTGGTCCCGCATCCAGGCGATGTTGCCGAGCTTCATGTTCTTGCGGCCCAGGTACGCCTTCTCCTCCGGCGTGAGCGTCTTCCGGAACGCCTCCTCGTCCTCCACCGGCAGGAAGTAATCGGGGTGGTCCTGGAAGCCGAAGAAGTGCTTCATGAACTTGCTGAACTCGTTCTGCCACTCCTCGTAGAAGTTGCCGCCCATGCCGTTGGCGGTCGTCTCCCCGGTGATGATCCCCGCCTTGGGGACCGCCGCGAAGGTGGCGGTGAGGACCTTCTGCGCGCGCAGGATCCACGCCCACTCCGACACGTGCAGGCGGTGCACCGTCTTCGAGCGGACCTTCAGCGAGACGTAGATCGTGGACTTGATCGACGAGAACAGGAGTTCGTTGCGGTTGTCGTACTTGGCCTTCGGCTTGCGCCACACGGTCCCGTCCGCGAGCCGGAAGCTATCCGGGTACAACTCGTACATGTCGCGGATCATCTGGAACAGGCCCGTCAGGTTCTCCTGGCAGTCGGCGAGGATGCACGTGTTGGTCCCCGGCGTGAACATGGTCGCGTCGAGGTGCCAGGCCAGGCAGAACGTCGAGACGCCCTCCTGGCGGGCCTTCAGGATGAGGTGGAAGTTCCAGTGCGGGAAGTACCGGGCGAGGATCCTCTGGATCGGGTTCAGCTTGAGCTGCCGCATCTCCCCGCCGTCCTTGGTCTTGATCCAGACGAAGTGCTCAAGGCGCCAGATCCAGTTCCAGAACTTCTTCTTGTCCTCCGGGTGCATGGGCACAGTATGCCTCAACGGCGGCGCTCATCGTGCACGATCTCAAGCAGGAAGCGGTGCGGCGAGTCGTTCAACCGCGTGAGCAGCGCGTCCACCTCGGCCTTCGAGTACGTGTCGCGGTCGCACGCCGGCCACGAGTGCGTCTTCTGGCAGTTCGGGCAGTCGACGGTGGTGTTGCCCTTCCGGCACTCCCCCTTGCAGAACGAGCCGCAGCGCAGGCGGTTCTGGCAGGGGGTGGCGGGCTCGATGGGCTGGCCGACCAGTTCGGCCACCACATCAGTTTCGTTTGAGCGGTCGTGCGTCATGCGGGAACGGGAGAGAGGTTCGATACGCCGGTCCAGATACCCACGGGCCTTCTTGAGGTCTTCGACGCCGCCCTTGTACTTCCAGCGGGCGATGTACTTCAGAGCGTTGCCGTCGTGGAAGCCAAGATTCCAGTCCTCGATGACGGAGATGGGCTCGATCGTGCCGTGGGTGTAGTGGGCAGGGTTGTTGATGGGGTCGGCGGTCACTTCGAGCGGAGGGAGGGGCGGACGTACTGGCGGCTGTAGCAGCGGGTGCAGAGGCCGTGGCCGTGGCACGGGCGGGCCTTGGTGTGGCACTTCTTGCAGCGGGCGTACTTCTCGGACCAGGGCATGATGCCGCGCAGCGACACTATCGGATTGTCGAAATTGGTTCTTCCGAACGTGACGGAGCGGCAGCTCGGATGAAACAGGGGCTGGTCAGCCTCCACTTTCGGTTTCTCTTTCTCGGCTGTGAAGTCCACCACGAACTTCATGAAGGCGAGCATGAGCATGTTGCCGATACAGGTGCCGAGGATGACGAGGAGGAAGAACTGGAGGGTCATCGGATGAGGGAGAAGGGGATAGGCTCAGAACAAGAATGGCCACACGGCAAAGCCTGGCAGCGTTTGTTCGTGTGGCCGTTGCTGGTCTGAATGCTGCCAGGCATCGGGGGGAGCGTAAGGCAACCCTGACTTAGGCGTCAAGGCTTCATTGATTTGCCTGACCCGTGGACTCAAGAATTGCAATCCAGATGAACAATCCGATGGTGGCAATCGCATAACAAATTCCTGGAATCAGGCGAATCAAAAGGATTTTTCGATTCATCTTCTGCACCAGCGGCCCGACTGCCTGTTGATGCTGGCTCGCCGCGATGATGTGATATGCCTCCACACTGCCCTGACGGGCCGCCGGGGCCGGCCGGAACGTGGCCACCGCGTCCCGATAACCCTTCAGGTAATTCACATACTCGCCGGTCAAGAATTTGATCTCGTCCACTGTCTGCTTAAGTGCTATCCCTGCCAGCAGATACAGGATTTTCACCATTTTTCAGTTTCTCCAGTTCGGCAGGGTCCGCGAATCGGTGACTCTAATTGGAATTCGCTCTGGATTGCCGAACATTTCTGTCGCGATATCGGTTTGGATGTGCTGGTATTCTACAGCCCGTCTGCCGCGCCTCTCCCTGCCCACCATCGCGCCCGAGCCCGAGATCCCGCTCTACACCGGCGACATCGAAGCCGACATGCGGGAGATGACGGGCAGCAAGGCGTTTGAGCATGGCGGCAAGCTCTCTCTGCCGTCGAAGATGGACGTGCCTGCCTGGGCCATCCCGGCTTCCACGTGCAAGACGGGCTCGAAGCTGGCCGAGGTGAGTGGATCAGTCTGTGAAGGGTGTTACGCCAAGAAGGGCACGATGCGGTTCAAGAACGTCCAGCACGCGTTCGCGGAGAACTACCGCAAGCTCTTCGATCCGCTGTGGACCCCCGCGATGGCCTCGCTCATCCGGTGGAACGCGAAGGACCGCTTTCGCTGGATGCTCTCCGGCGACCTGCAGAGCGTGGACCACCTCAAGAACATCATCCAGATCGCCATGGCCACGCGGAACGTCCTGCACTGGCTCCCCACGCGCGAGCAGGCGATGGTGAAGCACTGCCGCGAGCTGATCCCCGGCAACCTGACGGTTCGCATCTCCGGCACGATGGTGAATGGCGACCCGCCGAGCTGGTGGCCGCAAACCTCAACCGTCGTGTCCAACGAAGAAGACGCCACTTGCCCCTCGTCCATCCACGGAGGGAATTGCGGGGAGCATGATTGTGATGCGTGTTGGGACCCGGACGTGGGGAATGTGAAGTACCTGAAGCACTGAATAGAATCAGCTAATCGGAGGTGGGTCATGACTGAGCGAGAATGGCTGTCCGAGGACGACGTTTATCGACTTCTGGATTGCGTGAGGCAAAGCGAACGGAAGAACAGCTTGTTCTGTCTCGCCTGCTTCGAGCGGGTGAGGAAATTTTGTGTCTTCGGCGAATCCGGCGCCCTCGCTCAAGTCGCGGCCGGTTACATCGAAGGCAAAATGACACTCCAAGACGTGCAAGCCGCCACTACCCGTTTGTACGAAGCGATCGACACGTCGCCTGTCCCAAAGGGGACGGAAGACGAGGGTGAATATCGGATGTACAGGTACTGGGTCGATAAGTCGGCAACGAAAATCGCCAGTAATGGTCCGGACGCACATGCGGCTGCCGAAGTGGCAATTAATCTGAGCCCTGAATTCGTGCCCGCCTCGTACGCACAAAAGCGTGAAGAACGCGCGCTGGTCGCAATCGTGAGAGACATCTTCGGCAATCCGTACCGTCCTGTCGTGACCAACCCTGCCTGGCTTACCTCCGATGTCGTCAACCTGGCGAAAGCGATTTACGATGAGCAGGCGTTCGACAGAATGGTGAAGCTCGCAGACTCCCTCAAGCAAGTCGGATGCGACCAGCCGGACATCCTGGCTCATTGCACGGGGAAAGGTCCGCACGTCCGCGGTTGCTGGGTGATTGACCTACTGCTCGGCAAGAACTGACCTGCGGGGTTTTTGATTGCACTCGAAGCATCCATCTTGCGTGCCGACGAAACTGGTAGTTTTCTCTTGCACTGGTCTTTTCGGCGCCTTAAAAAGGCGTGTCCCGCTGATGATTGTCCCCGGTGTTTGGGCGACGCCTTGGGCGACGCAGCGGGACTTTTTCTTTTCTCCGCACCCATGCGTCTCAGGCTCTGCAATGTGAGATGAGCCTCTTCGTGAACCACAGGGGAGACGTACGATGGCGAAAAGGAAGAAAAAAGAAGACTTCGAGACGAATCTGTTCTGGTTTCTGGCGACCGCTTACATTGCGGATGTCATCGGATTACTCGATCCGGCCAAGGCCGCCAAATTGTCGAGCTTAGAGGCACTGGCTGGGACGCTGACCTGGCAAGAGCATGTCGAGCAGTCGCTGGACCTCAACCGGGAATTCGTGGAGAAGATTTACGCTCTCTGTCGGCAGAAGAAGAACGAGGCCCAATCGATCGGGTTCATTCTGCGCGGCCTTGGTTGCCCCTGCGCGGACGAGCGAATGGCTGAGTTGTTGGGATAGCAAATAAAATCAATCCTCCTCATCCACTTCTTCGGCCATCGCCTTGGCCTCGGCCAGCGTCTTGGCCTTGGGTTTCTCGGTGTCGGCGTAGGTCATCGGCGTCACGTCCAGCACGTCAAGCTTCTTCGCCGGGAAGGCGTCCAGCATGTCGGCCCCGATCTTCAGCACCTGCGCCCGGGCCCGGAAGTCCGGCTGCGTGCCGAACATACCCTTCGTGTACGCCTCGGCGCCGTCCATGATCTTCGCGGCCAGGAACTCCTCGGTGAAGCCCGCCTTCCGCAGGGCGTCCTGCATCCGCGTATTGTTCCGAATGTTCCCTAATACCTCGGACTGCTGGTTCGCCGAACTGGCGGCGTACCCCGCCTCCAACATGGCCTGCGTCTTCGTCTTCTTCCCCGCGTGGACATCGGGAAGGAGCCGCACCAGCTTCTTCTGGCGCGGGGACAGTTCCCGCTTGCTCGGCTTCCTCTTCTTTGGCGCCATGCGTCTTATCCTACCCTGCGTGGCACCAGTTCATCAACAGTGCCCGGACCGGTTCCCCGCAGAGCCCCGACGCGGGATCGGTTTCATGGCACAGGCTGGCCGTCCCGGCGGGCGTGCCACGGTGGGGAGGATCTGGGGGCGCTGTGCCTCTCCGGCACGGCGGCGAGTCAACCGGACCGCAAGCGTCCTTCGGGACATCCGCCTGTGGTTCGTGAGGGCGAGAAATGCAGACATGAGGATCTGCGCAGGGTAGGGCAAAAGTTACTCCTCCTCGCACGCCTCCCCGGGGGAAAGCGAGTCTCCGATGGTGCGCATGGGCGACAGCTTCGAGTTCTGCGAGCGGTGGATCAGCCGGAACCGGCCGCCGACGAGCAGCCAGTAGTAGTACCGGGTCTCCTCGCGGATGGTCCGCTTCCGCTCGATCAGCACCACGCCGTTCTTCTCCGCGTACTGGAAGTGCTTCCCCTCGAACCGCGCCACCTGGGGGAAGGCGTGACTGACGAGGGCGAAGGCGTCGGCGATGAGCACGGAGGACAGGATACATCAGACGACGTGATAATCGCGAATCTCATCGATGTGGGCGAAAGTGCCGCCCGGACACTTGGAGTTCTTTCAAACAGGGCTGTCACCTCTTCAACCACCTGCCCTTAAAGGGTATTTTCCATTGGCCATTGTTCTCGGAATCGTGTTCTACGCGATCACTATAAATCCTCAGAAAACCAGGCTCAGTTTTGCCTTTCATCTCAATGAAGTCCTTTGTTCGCCTTGATTCAGACCAGATTCCAAGTTTGTCTCCTTCGTGCAGTTTTTCGATCCAGTCTTTTCCTTCGCCTTGCACGAAATAACCCCTCGGATGAACCCAAAGAATCCGCAGGTCCGGTGGCGGGGCGACTACGACTTCCTTCTTGGGAACCACGGCCGTTGCCTCAACCGCTTCCCAAGTGCCGTAATTTTCGAACCGCACAAGCTCTTTTTGCACAAGACTAGCCAGGTCGTCTCGTTTTTGCGAGAAGTACTCGCCTTCGGCGTTTTTATACGCTTTCACGAGTGTCTTCCTGGCGTTGTCGAAGGTGTCCCTTTTCAGGGTGGAGAACAGCTTCGGCAAGATGCCTTGGTTCAGGTAGTCTTCGCGCTCCTTGATGACTGCTTTTCCCGCGACAATGTTCTTCCCCTTTCTGGCGGCATCTTCCTTGTCGGCAAGATAGCCCAGCACTGCTTCTTTAAATGATTTCTCCTCGCCAAGATATTTCGCTTTCGCGGCATCCAGGGTGGCCTTGATGGGGTCAGGCTCGGCGGCATGCAAGCCGCCATTCGCCAAAAATATCAACCCGCAGAGAAACCAACCTGTCAGTGAACGCATGGTCTTTCCTTTCCCGATGCCCGGGTCGTATGAACAAAAGCCCCACTTGCGTGGGGCGTTGCCGAGGCGTAGCCTCTGGTTGCTTAGACGTGAGAACAGACTAACAAACTCTCACGACGACCGCAAGCATCCCCCGCCTGTTTACCTGGAGTGGCGGGACCAAGGATGGCGCACGCGTTACAGTGCCCGAGGCTCCCGCAAGGGATGCGACGGCAGACGTGCGGGGGGCCTCCAGGACCTTGATGGCCGACAACGTCTGACGGAATCAAGTTGCCCCTCTCCTCTCCTAACGGGTTTGCGCTTGGGCCGGTGTGAGTGTGAGACACGGCAGAAGGATAAAAGTGCCGCGTATGGGGGAGGGGGGGCTGTACCCTCTCGAACCTCTTCCGTCCTCTGGAATCAAGAATTCCTCAATTCCTGACGTTTCGTCATTCAATCAGTCAACACCTTGCCTCCTTCCCCACCCGCCATGCTCACCCCGGAACTCCGCAAAGAATTGAACGAGAAGGCCCGGAAGATCGACGAGTTCTACCGGACCCGCCCGAAGCCCGGCCCGATCCCGTACGACGCCTGGAGCTTCAAGGACATGCCCACCAGCAAGCAGTGGCACATGCGCGGCATCAAGACCTGTCCGGACTGTTCCGGCAACGGGTTCGTCTTCATCGACCGGGGCGGGGACGCGTGGGGCTGGATCAGGTGCACGAGCTGCCGGAGCAAGATGGCGACGGCCGGGGAGATCGGAAAGAGTTAAGCCTGCTTTCCGTCAGCAATGACATCTCTTTCCCATTTCATCATGACCTGGATGCCGCTCGCCGAAGTCACCATCACCGATTTTGAAAACGTGGAGGACACGTTTGTTGATCCCAGGGAGAACGAGGAGGAGTGATTCCCTAGCTTCACACCAGTGCAAGGGCCATACAATTAAAAGGACATTCAAATGTCCAGAAACACGCTCACAAAGGTTCGCCCATGACGTCCACCTTGTTTAATTGGCAGGGAGTCGAGGAGTATTTCAAGCAGTTTTGGCAGTCGTTGAAGCCGGAAATCGACCGCATACCGGCTGGAGAAATCGTCCTGTTGGACGCAGAGCAGTACGGGACGGAGATGGCCGCTAAATACTTGGTCGAGTGCCCGGTCCTCGGGACCGACATCGAAGCGGAAGAGCCGCCGTTCAGTCCCGGCCGGACTGACTTCGAACTGACCGTTCGCGTCCCGTTTACCGGGGATCCGGACCTGTTCAAATACCATGCTTCGTACCGGCCCATCATCATGGAACATGTGCGGGTCGAGCCCGGGCGTCTGACGATCACCTTGAGAACCTCCACTCAAGCCCTGCCGCAATTCCAAAAGACTGTGATGGCCTTGCTTGAGCGGATCGAGACGGGCCTCGCCCCCATCCGGGAGGAACTGAAACACCGCGGCCCGCAACTGGCGCGGCAGGCGGTCAGCCGCATCAAGGAGCGTCAGGGGGAACTCGCCAGTCACGCGGCCCTCCTCAATCAAGTGAAGTCCATCGGTTTCCCCCTCCGGAAGCGGGAAGACGCCAAGGAATCGCTGATCGTGCCCGTGAAGCAGCGACCTGTCGAGGTCCGTCCGAAGCCGACGGCCGCGAAGCCGGCGCCGGAGCCCGAGCTGTCGCTGGCCGACTACGACACGGTCCTACAGGTCATCCAGGACATGGTGAAGGTCTTCGAGCGGAGCCCGACGGTATTTAAGGGGATGAAGGAAGAAGACTTCCGGACCATTCTCCTCGTCGCCCTGAACGGCCTTTTCAAGGGCGGGGCGACGGCCGAGACGTTCAACGGGGCCGGGAAGACAGACATCCTGATCCGCGTCGACAACAACAACATCTTCATCGCCGAGTGCCTGATGTGGAAAGGGCCCGAATACTTCAAGGGCAAGCTCACCGAACAACTCTTCAACTACTCCACATGGCGGGACTCGAAGCTCTGCGCGATTGTCTTCAACCAGAAGAAGGACTTCTCCTCGGTCGTTCAGAAAATGCGCGACGTGGTGAAGGAACTGCCCAACTGCGAAGCACCCATGCCGTACTCGATGGACACCGGCTGCCGCCACCGCTTCCACCGGCAGGATGACAGTGACAAGAAATTCGTTCTCACCTGCCTCGCGTTCGAGGTTCCGTCCGTCTGAGGGAGCGGGCCCGGTCCGGGCTGCCGGACGTGTTGCACGGCATGCACGAGCACACGCCATTGTCCGGGTCGTACTTCAGATCCGGCCGGGCTCCCCGCGTGTGTGGGAAGTGGTCGCCGCACACTTCATCCCGCGGGAAGTGCTTCTCGCAGTGGAAGCAGCGGTAAAGGCCGTCATCGGGGTTTCTGGCCCGCTCGCACACGGCCTCGTGCCACACGAGCATCCTGGTCTTTGAAGCGCGTCTTCTGGCCGCGCGCTGGCGCTTCCGCGTCGGCGCCTTCGGGAACAACAAGCCAAAGCCAGAGGTCTTCGGCCGAGACGTATCCTTCGAGCACATACTTCATGCGGCGGAGAGGAAGCCGGGCCGCACCTCGGGCATCATGAACACCACGCCGTACTCGGCGGTCGGGAGGGTGGAGCCCCACAGCCCGCAGCCGTCACACGTTGCGGCGGTGAACTTGGAGTCCTTGCCGGGCTTCTGGCCCCAGTAGTTCCCGCAGTGGTAGCACAAAATTTTGGGATTGGGGACGCGGAGCTTCATGCGTTGGGCAGGAGAAGGGAAGCTAGAAACTGGATGGTGGGCTCTGGCTGTTGGTGGAGGGGGAGGCCGAGTTGCCAGCCAGCATCCAGCATTTCATTCAACATGAATGCAAGTACGTACGATCTTGAATACTGTTCCTTTGATTTCCATATTTCATGAAAAGCCCGAAGCACATCTTCGAGGGTGATGTCACGATATCGCCAAACGTGTTCACACTCTTCAGGCTTGGCGCATACGCACAACTTGCAACGAATATCTGGCACCGCTTTCACAATGGAATCTGTCAGGGCGGTAAGGGTTTCTGAAGGGGTCATGCACGGGTGGAAAGTTTGCCAAGCACCTCTTTGGCCTTCTCCGAGAGTGTGTCCCGCATCCATGCGGACAGGGTTTGCTTGCAGGCTGCCGCGGCGGCTTTCCAAAGGGCTTTGTCGTGTTTCGCGTGGCGGATTTCGGTCCAGTCGTTGAGCATAGCCGAAGCGTACGGACACATCCTGCTTCACGCAAGACACAAGCCTGTACGACGTGGGGACATGTCAAGCCGAGATGCTTGCGGTTGTCCGGACACGGGTCTATGCTTGGCACATCACTTCCCACCCGCACAGATGACTGCTCGCTCCCTCCGCTCTCTCCTCCAGACCATCAGTCCCACGATCTACTCCGTCAAGCAGGGCACCGGCTCCATCCGCGGGACGCTGCTTGTCCAAGGGGCCGCATGGGAACAGAAAGAAGCCGTTCGCATCGCTGCCAGTCAGATCTCCGGTCAGCCCGTCATCGTTACCACTCTCTAACCCATGTCTACCCCCTCCCACACTCCAGGCCCCTGGCACGTATTAAACCACTCCATGCAGTGCATCATCCGATCCGAGAACTTCGAGGAGACGTTCACCAACATCGCCGTCACCCCCGGCCTGAATGGGAACGCGGAAGCCAACGCCCGCCTTATCGCCGCCGCCCCGGACTTGTTGGAAGCCTGCAAGTCCGCACTGGATGAAGGGGACGATTACGTGGCCATGAAGAAACTGAAAGCGGCCATCGCCAAGGCCGAAGGTTCCGCTCTCGCCGCCTGACCACTTTTTCCCTCCCCACCCGTCCACATGGACAAGACTGAAACCTCCGGCCCCGAAATGATCGCCGGCATTCTGACAGGGCTAATCAAAATCGGCTTCTACCTTCTCCTGGGAGCAGCCGCCCTGAAGTACCTTCTCTCCTGGCCATGCCAACTCTCCCGCCCCCGCCGCAGCCGCGTTGCCAGACGTGCAACGACAGAATTGCCGACGCCCGCGTCTCCTTCCTCCGCAAGCACGGGTATCCCGTGAGGCTCTGCGGCCCGTGCTCCTTCAACAGGAAGCACGGGGTTCCTTCCCCCTCAAAACGATGACCCCCATTCAATACGTCGCGGCCTTTTACATACGCATCAAGTGGAAAGTTCAGCGGAGGTGGAGACTGATTCGATACCGACTGTCCGGAAGGTAACGGAGCTTGCCGGTTCATTCACACCATCGGAACCATTGCGTATTTATCTGACATATGTTATAATAATGACATATCCACTTCCCACACACCCACATGACACATTTCTATCCCGAGTCCCGCGAGGTCCGCATAACCACCCGCGACGGCCTCGTGCTGGCCCTGTCCCTGATCTAGTCCGGTCGAATCCGAGCCTTTTACACCCCCACCCACACCCACCATGGAACCCACACTCCCCTCCGTCCTCTCCCGCAAACTCGCCGAAGCCGTCGACGGGCTGACCCTGAAGCAGCTCACCAAAAGAATAGGCCTGGGCCTCCTCGCCGGGGTCCTGTCCGCGTCCGTCATCGACGTGCAGGCCAGCGTGAACTCCCTCGTGGCCCTCGGGCACTGGCACAACTCGGCCGTCACGAAAACTGTCGTCATCTTCCTGCTGGTCTTCCACGGCGCGAAGCTCGCCGCCGTCGCCCGCCGGTTCGTCCCGAAGCCCCGGGCGGAAACCATCGAAGGCATCCCCACGGTGGAGTTGCTCGACCACCTGTTCACGGAGAAGTCTCTGAAGACGGACGCGTGGAAGAAGTTCGGCGTCCCGCAGTACCGCGTCGAGCGCCTGGCGAAAAGTCTGAAGCGCGTCGGCGTCCTCACGACCGGCGAGAACAACGCCAGCGTGCTGGACGCGGAGTTCTCCCGCCAGGACGTTGCGAAGATGCTCTCCGGCGTCCCGTCCGCGAGGGACATCCGGCCGCTCTTCCGCAAGGAGTCCGACCACTGTTACACTTCCCGACCGTCCGCGACGGAGATCCGCGAGAGGGTCGATTCGCTCCTCTCTCCGGCCCGCGGCTTCACTTCCCGGCCTTTGGCTACGGCCAGCTAAGAAACGGCAAAGAAACGGATCTGAAGCCACCCCCGAAACCGCGTTCATTTCCTCACCCCCTTTCCCCCTTACCCGTATGAAACATCTCCTCCTTTCCCTCTCGGTCGCCGCCGCGATCATGCCCAACGTCGCCGCCGCCGCGGTGTACCGCTCGACCGCGTACTTCAACGAGTTGCACGCCCAGCTCGGCAACCGCGCCATCACCCCGCGCGTCATCGACAAGACCATCTACCCGCAGATCGACGCGGCCCACCCCGTGCGGGACCAGACGTGGCCGAACCTCTCCGACCTCCAGAAGGAGGCCCGCACGCGGAAGGTCATGTACAACCGCCTGCGCAACGCGGTCGCCGTCCGGCTCTTCTGCCACAGCGACATCCGGGGAACCGCCGACGAACTGAAGTGCGGCGAGGTGAAGTGAGTCCCGGGACCGGCCCCCTCTGACGAGGGGGCTTTTTTCGTGTGGTTGCGTTCCGTTACGCATGCACGGTATAGTGCCGGCCATGACCCAGAAGATCACAGTGCTCACCAAGACGGAATTCGCGCAAAAGTACGGCATCAACCGCATGAGGATCGACCGCAAGATGAGGCAGGGAGCCCCCCGCGCGACGATCCGGAAAGAAGTGGACGGCATCCCCGACATCCCCGAGGTCGTCAAGCAGTACTTGGAAGATTGACTTGTTACGTCCGTAACGCGGGTCTACACTTCGGG
>JAYUGD010000601.1:0-1573 GCA_043767785.1 Zavarzinella sp.
TCGCTGTTTGTGGCCTGAAAGCACACGCGACGACAGGCCCTTTCTTCTCCCCCCCTTGGCAAGGGGGGGTGGGGGGGGTCTTCTTCGGTTTCGATTCCCATCTCTGCCCGCCCATTCGCCGATTGCTCGCCGGCAGAGAATGCGGTACGCTACACTTCCCGCCAGCGCACGTTTCGGAGAGCCGTTTCATGGTGAATTTGGAGACAGGGGCCGTTTCTCGCTCCCAGTTCCACACGCGGCGGGAGCTGCTCCGCGCCGGCTTCCTCGGCCTCGGCGGGCTGACCTTGGCGGACTTGGCCCGGCTGCAAGCCCGGCCGACCGCCCAGCCCAAAGACACGGCCGTGATCTTGCTGTTTGTCCACGGCGGCCCGAGCCACCTCGAAACGTATGACATGAAGCCGGAGGCTTCGACCGAGATCCGCGGGCCGTTCCGGCCGATCAAGACCAACGTTTCCGGCATCGACGTGTGCGAGCATTTGCCGCGGCACGCCAAGACGGCCCACCGATTTACGCTGATCCGCTCCTGCACGCACGACGAGGCCGACCACTTCGCGGGTCACCGCCGCTTCCTGAGCGGGTACGGCCAACTCAAGGCGGGGACTTCCTACGAATCGCACTACCCGCAGGTCGGGGCCGTCGTCAACCGGCATTTTGACGGGATGCGCAAGGGGATGCCGCCGGCCCTGTCCGTCGGCGGCGTCATCGCCAACGGGCCGGATTACGCGGCGGGGATTTCTGAGGGCTATCTGCCGGGCCAGTTCCGGGTGCCGATTGTCAACGGCGGCATCCGCGACGCCTCGCTGACGGTGGACGGCAAGCGGTTGGACGACCGCCTCGCCCTGCAAAAGAGTTTCGACGGCCTGCGCCGGGACATCGACGTAACAGGGACGATGGACAACATCGACGCCTGCAACCGGCAGGCCCTCGACATCCTGACGACCGGGCACGTCCAACAAGCCTTCGACCTCACCCGCGAGTCGGCCCGCACCCGCGAAAAATACGGGGACGGCTACGGCCAGGAAGTGCTGACGGCCCGCCGCTTGGTCGAAGCGGGCGTGCGGTTCGTCACCGTGCGCGCCCCCGGCGGCGGCGTCGGCACGAAGGCTTACGACTGGGACGACCACGCCGTCAACTGGGACATGAAGGCCGCCATGCTGGCCCGCCTGCCCAAGTACGACCAAATCGTGACGACGCTGATCGACGACCTGTTCGACCGCGGCCTCGACCAACGGGTGCTGCTCGTCGTCACCGGCGAATTCGGCCGCACACCGCGGCTGGAAAACAAGGACGGCGTCATCGGCCGCGACCACTGGCCCGCCGCCATGTCGATCCTCCTGTCCGGCGGCGGCATGCCGATGGGCCAAGTGATCGGCGCGACGACGAGCACCGGCGAACGCCCGAAGGAACGGGCCTTGGACCCCCACGACGTGCTGGCCACCGTCTACCACCACTTGGGCATCGACCACGCCCAAATGCTCGCCGACGCCGGCAACCGCATTGCCCCGCTGACGCGAGGCGAGCCGATCCGGGAACTGTTTTAGGCGGTCGATTATTGAAGCCCACCGTCGCTTTT
>JAYUGD010000602.1:0-12593 GCA_043767785.1 Zavarzinella sp.
GTCCTCTGTGGTGAAGTTCTTCTCTTCTCTTCCGCCTTTATCCGTGTTTCGTCCGTGTTCGATCCGTGGCTAAAAATGTCTTCTCTTTCACGGCCGCAAAATCACTTCCCCTCGGGTTTCGCCTTCTGGCTCAACAAATACGCCATCAAGTTCTGGAACTCTTCTTCCTTGAGCGTGTCGAGGAAGTTGGCCGGCATCGGGGAGAAGTTGGTCTGCCGCTTGTCGTCCACGTCCTTGGCGGGGACGCGGACTTCCTTGCCGAGGTTGTCGGCCATTACCAGGATGCCGCCTTCTTCTCGCAGGAGCAGGCCGGTCACGGTTTTGCCGTCGTTGAGCTGGAGCGTGGTGGCGCGGAAGGCCTGGTCCACGTTGCGGGACGGGTCGAGCACGTCTTCGAGCAGGCGCTCGATGCCGCGGACGCCGATGCCGTCGAGTTGCGGGCCGACCTTCGCCCCCTCCTGGGCGATCTGGTGGCAGTTGGCGCAGTTCGTCTTGAACAGGGCGGCCCCGAGTTTCACGTCCGGCTTGGCCTTCTCAAAGTTCGCCCGGCGGCCGGCCAGCGTCGCCAGCATCTTCTGGTCGGCGCTCGGCAGCCCTTTCGTCAACGCGGCGATGCGGTCGTTCACCTTCGGCAGTTTGCTGTCCGCGAGCTTCGCCTGCACCGGGCGCTCTTGCAGCAGGCGGGCCGACGCCTTGCCGGCCGCGACCGCCGTCAGCAGTTGCTCGGCCCCGTCGGCCCGACCGGCCAGCGCGGTGGCGATGCCGGTTTGCAGGCGGGCGGGGGCCTGGGCGATGCCCTTCAGCAGTTGGGCGTATGCTTCCGGCGTGCCGGCCGTGCCGAGGGCGGCGGCCGCCTTCTCCCGCACGGCCACGGCCTCGTCGGCCTGGTTCAGCAGGTTGCCGAGGTGCGTGACGGCCGCGGGGCCGTCGATGTTCAGCAGTGTTGTGAAGGCGGCGCCGCGCTGGTTCGGGTCGCGGTCCTTGCGGGCGGCGAACACGGCCACGGGTTCGTAAGCGGCCTTCAACTTCAGGGCGGCGGCCACGTCGAAGCACGTCTGCACAGTCTTCGGGTCGGCGTCGTTCAAGCCGGCCGTCACCAACTCCTGGGCCAGTTCGAGGTCGGCCTTGTCGAAGCGCGTGCCGCGCTGTTGCAGGCCGCGCTGGTAGCCTTGGAACAGGGCCAGCGTCAGCCGGGTGTCCTGCGGGGCGTGCGACTTGACGAACTCGAACAGGGCCGGCGCCTCGTCGCCGTACCGGCTGGCGTGTTCGACGAAGGCGGCCAGTTGCGGCGTGCCGGCCAGCGCCTTGATGTTGACGGTCACGAAGTCGGCCGCCTCCATCGTCCCGATGCCCAGGGCGATCTCGCCGACGGTGCGGACGCCCGCCTCGTCCAACTTCTCCCCCTTGAGCTTGGTCCACGCGCCGGGCTGCCGCAGCGTCTCGCGCAGGGCGATGCGCGTCGCGTGCCGCAGGGACACGTCGGCGGTGATCTTCGGCAGGCCGTTGAGCAACTCGGCCAGGTTCTTCACGTCCGGCACGGCCGTCATGTTGTCCACGCGCGCCCGGTCCACTTGCGGCTGGTCGCCCGGGAACTTGTAGAGAAGCCGCGACGGCTCACTAATCTTCTCCAGCCCGCGGTCGCGGCGCAGCTCCCACTCCTTCTTGGCCGTGTCCAACCGCAGGCGATGCGTGGACGACACGGGGGCGTCCAGCCGCGCCATCGCGTCCTTCTTGTCCCAACGCTTCATGTAGCGCGAGACGGCTTCCCCCTCGTCGGCCCACATTTGGTGAGCGCGGCGAATGTCTTCCTCGCGGGTGATGTGCTTCTCTTCCGCCTTTTCGAGTTGCTTCTCCCCCCGCCCCTCGTCCGGCATGTTGATGATGGCGTGCGTCGTCTGCATGCGCACCGTGATGTTCGGGTGGCCGAGCAGCGGTTCCAGCTTTTCGCGGGTGAGCTTCAGCAGGTTGCCAGCCGGCTTCGGCGGCGGGGCCTTGCCGTCGAGGCCCTTCCACACAATGCGCCAGACGCGGCCGCGGGTGCGGTCGCGGCCGGGGTGCTTCAAATCTACCTCGTAGTGCCCGATGATCTTGTTGTAAAAGTCGTTGATGTAGAGGGCGCCGTCCGGCCCGAGCTTGATCTCCGTCGGCCGGAACCACAGGTCGCCGCTGCTCAGGAAGTCCGGCTGCGCCACCGCCTTGGGCGAGGAGCCGGTGAAGACAATCTTGTCCAGGTTCACCTTGCTGGTGACGACGTTCCCGAGGAACATCATGCCGAGGTATTCCTTGGGGAAGTGGTCGGCTTCGTACCACTGCAAGCCGCACAGGCCGGTGGAGTCGTGGTCGTGGCCGATCATGTCCGGCCCGTAGCCGAGGCCGTCGTGCGGCTTGCCGAAGCTCTGGTACACGGCCCCGCGGATCAGTTGCGTCATCGGCCGGGAGTGGCAGTCGGCGTTGTAGAGGTTGAAGAACGTGTCGTAGGTCATGCCGAACGGGTTGACCTGCCCGCGGGTGTAGACTTCGATGCGCGACCCGTCCGGCCGGAAGCGGACCGTGTTGCCGCTGTTCAGCGTGATCTCGTGGCCGTCCTTGCCCTTCACCTTGGAGTCGTTGGAGAAGCCGTGGCAAGCGTATACCCAGCCGTCCGGCATCAGGGTGAACGAGTTAATCATCCCGTGCGTGTCGCGGATGCCGAACGGGCCGAAGAGCTTGACGCGCTCGTCGGCCTTGCCGTCGCCGTCCGTGTCCGTCAGTTTCCAGATGAAGCAGCCCGGCGGGGTCACCGTCGTGTCGATGCTGGAGACGATGACGCTGGAACAGTCCGGCAACGGCAGCACGCCGATGGGGATGTTCAGGTCGTCAGCGAACACCGTGACCTTGCGGGCCTTGCCGTCCTCCCCGAAGTCGTCGAGGACCACCAGCTTGTCCTTGCCCGCCCGGCCCTGGGCCGCCCACGGGTATTCCTGGGACGACGTCACCCACAGCCGGCCCAGGAGGTCAAAGCTCATCTGCATGGGCTTGAAGATGTCCGGCTCGGAGACGACGAGTTGGGCCTCGAAGCCGGGCGGCAGTTTAAACGTCTTCCGCTCCTCCTCGGGCGTCTTGGCGTCCGACGGCGCGATCAGCGGCGCGGCCTGTTGAGCAAACACGGGCATGGCGAGGGCCAGCAAGAAGGCCACGGAGAGAATCGGCCGCATGGTGAGAGTACCGACGAGGGAAAGAAAAGGGCGGGTGGGGAAGGGAATTGTACCCGGCCGGGCCGGGCGGGGAAAGGGCGCGGCGGCCGCCGGTTTGACCGCCGTCAGGCGGTCGTGTTGGAGTCCCGCTTTTAAGCGGTCTGTGACCTCCCCGCCGCAGTAAGCCGGAAGGACCGAGTCTTCGAGGGTCCGACCCCGCGGCTCGTTTATCTCGCGGCGGTGTTGCGCGGGGGGCCGGCGACGAGGCTCGCGTCCCTCACTTCGCCGTCGGCCTCGCCTGCCAACTGTCCACGGTGATTTCGCCGCGGGCGCCGCACTCGAACTTCAACGGCTTCTCCGGCCCGGTCGGCCGGTCGGCCTTCGCGTTGCCGAGCTTGGCCGCGTCAGAGACGTTGGTGAGCGTGTTGTTCTCGACGACGGCGCCGTAACTCTCCTTGGCCCGCAGCAGCGGGCGCGCCGTCCCTTGGCACTCGATGATGTTGTCGCGGATCGTGATGGTCTTGAAGTCACTGGCCGGATTGAACCCGAACAGCCCGTCCGCCCGCGGGGTGGCGGTGGTGCGGGTGACGATGTGGTTGTTGCGGACTTCCAGGTGGTCGAACACCTCGTTCAGCCAGATAACGCCGCGGCCGGGGTTGTTGACCAAATTGTTGTGGAAGACCGCCGGGCCTTTGGCCGGGGCCTTGCCGAACGCGGAGATGAGGTTGCCGTCGTCCTGCTTCGGGTCGAAATCGAACAGGTTGTGGTCGATCTCGACGCCGTTGCGGACGAACTCGATCGCGTAGCTCTTCTTCATCCAGTTGTGGTGGATGTGGAAGGTGCGCCCGCTCTTGGGGACCGGCCCGCCGGCGTACTTCGGGATCGAGATGACGCCGTCGCAAATGTTGTGGTCGATCTCCACGTCCTCGTCGTTCTCGAACGGGAACTCGATTGAGAAGTCCACGCCGATGGTGTTGTGGTGGACACGGCACCGCTTCCCCTGCCGGCCCTTGACGCCGTAGAACTCCTCGGCCTTGCCCGGCCGGGTGCGGACGAAGCGGTTGTCGAAAATCTCGCAGTCTTCCATCCAGATCGGGAAGATCGCCCCGCCGGTGATGCCGCCCTTCACGCCCGGCTCGCCGCGCTCCCACCGGCCGCCGGCGTCGACGAACTCGCAGTCGTGGATCTTCGCCCCCTTCATCGAGAAGGTGCGGACCCCGGCCCACAGCGTTTCCTTGACGCGCAGGTGGTGCAGGTGTAAGTCTTGGTTCTGCCACCCGAAGACGGCCCCGTGAAGTTGCGGCCCGCGGAGCGTCAGGTCGGAAATCGTGACGCCGCCCGCCTTGTCTTGCAACCGGATGAGGTACGCACGGGTGTCCATGCCCTTGGTCGTCATCTCCGGGTCCGGCAGCGTCTTGGTGGACGGCTTCCACGCCGCGGTGTGCGTGATGACGGTCTTGTCCATCCCCGCCCCCTTGAGCGTCATGCGGGCCTTCGGCTCCAGGGGCGCGTCAAGTTCATACGTCCCAGCGGCGATCTCAATGCTCGCCCCCTCCGCCCCGTCCCGCACGGCCGCGACGAGGGCGGCCGTCGTGTCCACGGGGGCGGCGGGCGCCGCGGATGCGATCAGGAGGAGGAACGTGGCGAACCGGGTCGGGGTCATGGGTTGTTTCAGGTCAGGCGGGGTCGCGGGGATCGTTATACTCAAGGTGGGCGCCGGGCAGAAACGGAAGCAGTTCGATTTTGAAGCGTCAATGCCTTCTGATCGGAGCCACCACGCCAGTTCCTCACACTCCTGCGGCGTCCGGGCTTCCCGCCAGCGGTTTGCCGCCGCCACCGCCGCCGGCGTGCCGATCATCAACAGCGCCCGGACGGCCAAATGGGCCAGCGTGACCGCGCCCATCAGACGCCACTGGTTGCCCGGGTGGTCCGCCGCGGCCGTCAATTCGCAGACCACGATGTCCGGGGCCTCGGCCGCAAACCGGCCGATGACCTCAATGGCGCTGGCCCGGACAAAGCCCCCCGACTCACGCAGCGCCGTGCGGACCTCCGACAAGGTCGCTTCGGGCGCTCGGAGTCGGTTAACTTCCGCTTGGATCCGGCGCATGATTTCCGCGTTATTGTCCCTGCTTCGGTGGGACTTCTGTTTGGACTTCCTTCTTGCCTTTGCCTGAGGACGCCAAGAATGCCCCGACGAGCGCGGCGATCGATGTCCCGCAGAAGCCCAAGCCGACAACCGGATATTGGGTGGCAAGAGCGATCACGATCCCACCGCCAATGGACAGGGTGGCCAAGAAGGCCGCGCATTTCATGCCGTTGGAAGATAACGTCGCGTCAGCCGCCTGGTCTTTCGACTCAATCAGTTGACGATGGTCTTGCTCTTTTTCCGCCAATCGGAGAATTCGGTCGGTCGCCCCGGGGCAAACCTGTTCGTATCCGTCAAGGATCGCCGGTGGTGGAAGGGGGCCGGAGAATGAGATAGATGTTTCAATGTGCCGCACCGACGCCTTCCCCGCCGGAGAAGATGCGTCGATGCGTGTTTGGTCCCTCGGAGCCGGCGATTGATTGGCAGGCACGACAACCCTGGGATTACCCGGTTTAGGTTTTGGCCGGCCGCTTCTCTTTTTTCTCGACACTGTGGATTTCCTCGCCAACTTGCTCCACGGCCGTCCACAAATCGCGGCCGACCGACCGCCAGTCGGACGCCAACGCTTCCGCGTCCGTGACTTGGGCGCGCTCATATCGCTTCTGCCGGTAGATGGCCCCGGTCAGATCAAAGGCGTGAGCCATCCCGTCTAGAAGTACTTTAATCTTATGGCTCATGAGTCTTCCCCCTGTTCAAGCCTACGTTACCAAGGACACAAATCGGGGACTTGGTTGCGCCTGTTTCAGCATTTTCGGCAATTTTAGGCATACGGAATGGTATCTATGTCTGTCAAGCCAGCAGTTGTCCGACAGTCAGCGTCATGGTCACTGGAACGTAACGGCCGGCCATGCGAGCATGTCACCCAGCAGTAACGCAAGCGTTCGATTTGGCCTTCATTTTGTCAGGCAGGCAATCAGACTTGGCGAGGCAGTGAGAATCGAAAGAGGGTGGGCAAGCGACGCCCTCATACCACACTCAAGCCGTAGTCGAGTGATCTTTAGGCGTTGGTCAGGTTGTGGGAACACCTACACCCGCCCCCAACTCACATCATGTTGTACGGGTCCACGTCCACCTGAAACTCGACGCTCGACGGCGGCTTTGCCACGCTCAGCACTTCGCGCAGCACCTGGTGCAGCAGGCCGGGGCTGGCGCTTTGCAATTGGAAGTGGTGGCGGTAGTGACTGTTCAGACGGTAGACTGGGGCCTCGGCCGGGCCGAGCAAGCGGACGCCGGGGGATTGTGGGGGTTGGCGGTCGGGGCGGCGTAACGCCATCTCGAAGGCGCCGGATAGCACGTCGGCGAAGGTGCGGGCCGCGTCTTCGTTTTCGCTGCGGATGATGACGCGCACCAGGCGCTGGTACGGCGGGTAGAGGTGTTCCTTGCGCTGGGCCAGCTCCAGTTCGGCGAACTTCAGGTAGTCGTGCTTCGCGGCGAGGGTGATGCTCGGGTGTTCCGGCGTGTACGCCTGGATCATCACTTGGCCGATGCGGTCGCCGCGGCCGGTGCGGCCGGCGACTTGGGCCAGCAGTTGGAACGTGCGCTCGCCGGCGCGGAAGTCGGGCAGGTGCAGGCCGGCGTCGGCGTTGATGACGCCGACGAGCGTGACGTTCGGGAAGTCTAGGCCCTTGGCGATCATCTGCGTGCCCATCAGGATGTGGACGGCCCCGCCGCGGAAGGCGTCCAGCACTTTTTGGTGACTGCCGGGGCGGGACATCGTGTCCGAGTCCATGCGCTGCATCACCTTGTCCGGGAACTTCTGCTCGATCTCGGCTTGCAGCTTCTCCGTGCCCATCCCCTGATACAGGATCGACGGCGTCTGGCAGGTCGGGCACTCGCGGAACGGCGTCTGCTCGTGGCCGCAGTAGTGGCACACCAGACTTTGCCGTTGGCGGTGGAACGTCAGGGCCAGGTCGCAGTTCTGGCAGTTGGCGACGAAGCCGCACGTCGGGCAGTGGACGTGCGTGGAGAAGCCGCGCCGGTTCAGGAGCAAGATGACTTGGCCGCCTTTGCCGAGGGCGTCCCGCATGGCCTTTTCCAGCGTCGGGCTGATGGCCGCGTACGTCCCCTGGCCGCGCGGCTCGTGCCGCATGTCGATCAGGCGCACGTTGGGCATCGGCCGGGCTTCCACGCGGTTGGGCAGGTCGAGCCGCGTGTATTGGCCTTTCCCCGCGTTGGCCCAACTCTCCAGCGACGGCGTCGCCGAGCCGAGGATGATGGGGATGTTCTCCAACTTCGCCCGCATCACCGCCACGTCGCGGGCGTGGTAGCGCGGCGTGCTCTCCTGCTTGAAGCTGTTCTCGTGCTCCTCGTCGATGATGATGATGCCAAGGTTGCGCGTCGGGGCGAAGACGGCGCTGCGGGCGCCGACGACGACTTGCACGTTCCCGGCCGCGATGTTGCGCCAGTGGGCGCCGCGCTCAGAGTCGGTCAGGTGGCTGTGCATCACCGCCACGTTGCCGCACCGGCCGCGGAACCGGGAGATGGTCTGCGGCGTCAGCGAGATTTCCGGCACGAGGACGAGGGCTTCCTTCCCTTGGGCCACGACTTGTTCGATGGCCCGCAAATACACTTCCGTCTTGCCGGACCCCGTCACGCCGTAGAGCAGGAAGGAGTGGTAGCCGCCGGCGGCGACGGCTTTCTGAACCGGCTCCCACACGGCTTCTTGTTCCGCGTTGAGCGTGATGGCCCGGTGGTCTTCCATCGTCAGGTCGGCTTCGAGGTCGATCTTCTCCACGCGCTCCGTGAAGCGGCGGGCGTACCCCTTGTCGATGAGCGACTTCACCACGCCGGCCCCGACCTTGGAGGTCTTGGCCAACAGCCGCAGCTCGATGGGTTCGCCGGCCCGGCGCAGGTGGTCGAGGGCTTGGGTTTGCTTGGGCGTCAGCGCTTGCGGCGGGTCGGGGAGTTCCGTTTCGGAGATGGCTTCGATGAAGGCGGCTTCGCGCGTGCCGGCCTGATCGCGGACGCCGGCCGGCAACACGGCTTGCAACACCTGGCCCCAGCCGCACAGGTAATAGTCGGCCATCCAGCGCGTCAGTCGAAGCAACGATTCGGTGAGCAGCGACTGCTCGTCCAGCACCTTCTTGATCGCCTTCACGGCCCGCAGCGGCGGCACCTCATGCACGCGCACACAGTAGCCGACCGTGCCCGTGTCGCCGCGCCCGAACGGGGCCTCGACGCGCTTGCCGACGGCAATCTGCCCCTGCAACTCTTCCGGGACAGCGTAACTGTACGGGTGGTCGAGCGGCCGGTCGAACACCACGTCCGCATACACGCCCGTGGGCGTTAGCGTCTCCGTGGTGATTTCGTGGTCGCTCATCACATCGGGGAAGAGGGTGGTATTCATATGTCCACCTTAACAAAAGCGTCAAGGCAGCTGAATGTCAGCAGTCTATGAAGAAGAGTTTGAACCACAGAGGACACAGAGAACACAGAGAAAATCAAAGACCGAGAAGATCAGGATTGTAATTCTTCTCTCTGCTCGGTTTTCTCTGCTCTGTGTTCTCTGTGTCCTCTGTGGTTCAAACTCTTCTCCTAGTTCCCGCATTCGGGAAAATGTCGGGATTTGCCCCACGCCAACGGCTGAACTCTTGTCAGAGATGAGTTCGCCGATATTCAAACAACGGAGCTAGTCCACCTCCACCACTGCGGAGCCGCCGCCGGATGCCCGTCGTTCATTACTGGCGTCAGGCCGCGCACCCCGAAGACATTGCCCGCCTCGCCGCGGACCACCTATCCAACGGCCGATTGGTTGTGCTGCCCACGGAAGTCGGGCCGGTGTTGGCTGCCACGCCCGGCGTGACGGTCCCGGCCGCAGCTTCGGGATGCCCCCGGTATTTGGCGTTCGCCGACGCGACGGCCGTCGCCGCCCATTACGCGGACGTGACGGCCGACGAGGCCGCGTGGGGCCGGCGCGTTTGGCCGGGGCCGGTGGCGTGGCAACGGGACGACGGCCCGGACGCGGTTTGGGTTCCCGACCATTTGCTGACGGCCGCCGTGGTGGCCGCCGTCGGGCCGTTGGCTCTTTACCCGATCACGGGCGGGCCGGCGTGGGGGGCCGAGGTCGCGGCTATTGTCGCGGACGAACACCCGGCGGCCGGGACGATGACCGTCGTGCGGCTCGCGGACCGCGAATGGGCCGTCTTGCACGCGGGGGCGGTTTCCGAAGAGGCGATCCGGGAGAAGTTGGCCCGGCGAATTTTGTTCGTCTGCACCGGGAACACTTGCCGCAGCCCGATGGCCGAGGCGCTGTTCAAGCACGAGTTGGCGGCCCGGCTCGGGTGCCGCGTGGACGAGTTGCCGGCGAAGGGCTTCCGCGTGCAATCCGCGGGGACGGGGGCCGGGCCGGGCGAGCCGCCCAGCCCCGAGGCGGTCGCCGTTTTGCTAGAATGGACCGTTGACCACACGGCCCACCGCAGCGCGCCGGCCGGGGCCGAGTTGGTCGCGGCGGCGGACGACATCGTGGGGATGACGCGGACGCACCTGCTCACCGTGTTGAGCCGATCCCCGGTCGTGCGGGGCGCGGTGCGACTGTTGGGCGGGGCCGAGGGCGACTTGGACGACCCGATCGGCGGCGGGCCGGCCGTTTATAGAACCTGCGCGGAAAACATTCGACGGCACGTGAAGAGACTGCTCACTGAAATGGGACTGACATGAAAATCGCGTTGGGGAGCGATCACCGGGGGGTCATGGTCAAGCAGCGGTTGGAGAACCTGCTGACCAAGGCCGGCCACGAGGTCCACGACTTCGGCGTCGCCACGCCGGACGTCGGCGTGGACTACCCGGACTACGCCATCCCGGTGTCCGAGGAAGTCGCCGCCCACAAGGCCGACCGCGGCATCCTGATCTGCGGGACCGGGTTCGGCATGTGCATCGCCGCCAACAAGGTTCACGGCGTCCGGGCCGTCTCGTGCCGGGACATCATCGAGGCCGAGATGAGCCGCCGGCACAACGACGCCAACGTCCTGTGCATGTCCGCGGACTTCCTCGGCGCCGACGTGATCGACCGCATGGTGACCACCTGGCTGACCACCGAGTTCGAGGCCGGCCGCCACCTGCGCCGCGTCGAGAAGATCACGCATTACGAGGCCGAACACCCGGCGGGATGACTTGGTTCGGCCCCGCCGCACGCCCAGTCACTTCTTCTCGAACGGCTTCTTCAGGAAGTCGCGGAACTCGTTCACGTTGTTAATCTTCCCCTCGGCGTACACGCCGGCGACGGTCGTCTTCCCGCCCGGCTCCGGCTTGAGGATCACGTAGAGCGGGAGTTGCTCGGCCGCGAAGGATTCCTTCTCGAACTTGGCGTTCACGGCGGCGTCCGCGTCTTGGCGGGCGAGGTCCACGGCCCCGTCGTAGAACCCGGCGTCCACGGTGTCCGTGTACAGTTGCACGCGCGTGAACTTCGCCAGCAGGTCTTTGAACTCGGCTTGGCTGAAGACGTTTTTCTCGTTGAGCCGGCAGTTGGAACACGTCTTGCCGGTGAAGTCCACGAACACGTACCCGCCCTTGCCGCGGGCGTCGTCCAGCGAGCGGCGCAGGTCGCCGGACCACATCAACTCGCCGTCCCCGCTCACGGCCCCGAGCGTCGGCTCCGGCAGCAGGAAGGCGTCCACCCACGCATAGACCGTCCCGGCCGGCCGGGTCTTCTCCCGGCCGTTGGAGAACAGCCCCGGCGCCAGGTACACGCCGAAGGCCATCAACAAAATCGCCGTCAATAGCCGGAACGGGCCGATGTGGTGTTCCCCGGCGTCGTGGTCGTGCGGCAACTTGAACAGCCCGAGCAGGTACAGCCCGGCGACAACGAACAGCACGACCCACAGGCTCAACACCAAGTCGTAAGTGAACAGACTCGGCATCGACACCCACCGCAGTTCGGCCGTGCGGAAGAACTTCAACGCGGCGGCTAGTTCGAGGAAACCCATCACCACCTTGATCGTGTTCATCCACCCGCCGCTCTTCGGGAGTTTCTTCAGCAGGCTCGGGAATAGCGCCAGCACGAAGAACGGCGACGCGAACGCGGCGGCGAACGCCAGCCCGCCGCACAGCAGTTGGAACGTGCCGAAGTTCCCGGAGGCCGCCATGCCGCCGAACCCGCCGAGGAACGGGGCGACGCAGGTGAAGCTGACCATCGTGAACGAAATGGCCATGAACACCGTGCCGAGGTAGCCGCCACGCCCCTCGCGGTTGGCCGACAGGTTGACGAGCCAACTCGGCAGCGTCAGGTCGAACAGGCCGAACAGGCTGAGGGACAGGACCACGAACAAGGAGCCGAGGGCCACGTTCATGACCGGGTCGGTCGCTAACTTGCTGAAGAACGACAGCAGCGTCATGGCGGCGACGCCCAGCACGACGACGATGGTCCCGGCGTAGATCAGCGCCTGCGCCAGCGGGTTCGTCCCCTGCTTCTGCGACTGCTTGATGAACACGCTGACGGTGATGGGCACCATCGGGAACACGCACGGCGTCAGCAGCGTGACGAGGCCCCACCCGGCGGCCGTCAGCAGGAAGACGAAGAAGCCGACGTTGTCGAAGGTCGGGGCCGGCAGTTGGGCGGCGACGGCCGCCATGTCCTCCGCGTAGTTCCGGTCGGGCTTGATCTTGAGGGAGACGGCCTTGGGGGCGTCCGGGTCTTCGGTCTTGGCGGGCTTGATGTCCGGCGCCTTGATGTCCGGCGGCCCGCGCATCGGGCCGATCAATTTCGCCACCGCATCCTTGTACTTCGGGTCGATCTCCGCCGGCGGGCCGGCGAGGACGTTGAAGGACGCTTCCACGGGGACGGTCCGCTTCTGCAAACAGGATGCATCCACGCCGTCGTCGTAGCACACGACGATCTTAAACGCCTTGAGCGAGACCTTGCGGTCGCCGGGCGCGGCAGCCGGCGGGACAACGGCCGGGATGGCCCACGTCACGCGGTCAGGATAATAAGCGAGCGGCTTTCCGTCGGCCTCCTTGGTCTTCGGCCCGGCGGGGTCGGAGACGGGTTCGACGAACAGCAAATCGTTGGAGGTCGGCAGTTCAATGTCCGTCCGGCTGGAAGCGTGCGAGCGCTCCGGTTGGACAGTCGGGTAGGTGTAGTAGTATTGGTTGAGTTCCACCGTCACGAGGAATTGGACGGTTTGACCCGGCTTGGCCTCGGCCGGCTCGATGCGGCCCGTGACCGACTTGACGCCGGCGGCAAATGTCGGCTTCGCGGCGGCGGCCGGCCCGGCGAACCACGCGGCGGTCAGCGCCGTGAGGGCGAACAGCGTCCGGGTCATCGGGAGAGCTCCATGGGG
>JAYUGD010000603.1:0-1571 GCA_043767785.1 Zavarzinella sp.
CACCCGACTCCCGGCCCGGCGGCCGAGCAATTCCCGGAACAGCCGCTCGATGTATTCCCGGGCCTTCACCGCGTCCCCGTGCGTGCCGGTCTCCGGGTCCACCTGCACGCCGACGTGCGTGAATTTGTTCCCCCCGCTCGCCCCGTTCTGGTCGAGGAGCAGCCGGAAAAGCGTGCGGAAGTCCCAGTCCGCCACCCGGAATCCGAGGAACAACAGGGCCGAGTTGGCCAAGGCCCCGCGGAGCAGGTCATCACCCAAATCGTCCGGGAGGCCGGCCGCGCCCGGCCCGTCGAATTGGTGAGTCACTTTCTTCCAGACCGCCCGGCGGGCGTTCGCCGTCAAGAATTGGAAGTACTGGTCCTCGGTCATGGTGATGGACCGGTAGTCCGACAAGTCGCCCAACAGGTGGAATACGCGGGGCGTCCCGCCCTCCGGCCCGGCGGGCGGCTTCTGGGCGGCCGGGTCGTCGGCCCATTGGCAGTAGTGGACTTGCGGCTGCCGCCCCGCAGCCCGCAGCGCCCGCTCCATCAAGTCGTCCGGGTTCGTCGTGATGATCGTCGTCAGTTGCGGCATCCGGGCCAAGTACTGGTGCGGCTCGAACGGCCGGCCGGCCCGGTACGCCTCCCACGCCGTGCCGAGCCGGCGGCCCAAGTCGGCCCCAGGGTCGAGGCCGTCCACCGCCCCGAACCCCAAGGCCGGGAAGCGTTCGGCGACGGCGCCGGCCATTTCGGTGATGACTTGCTCTTGCACCAACGTATCGACCGACCCGCCCATCGTGTCCAGGAATTGCGCCACCTGCGGCAAGTCCTCCCGCCCGCTCAGGGACGGCGGGTAGCCGTTCAGCCCGGCCAGCCGCCGGGCCACGTCCCGCGTCGTCCCGACGAACGGCTCCAAGACGCCGGACCCGAGGATCGGAACGCACTTCTTGCCGTGGATGTCCTGCGCCAACGCCCGCCAGCCGACCTTCGCCCCGTCGGCGCGGGCGGCGAGTCCCTTGGCGAACCAGATGCGGCCTTCGACCAATCGCGTGTACAAGACCGGCACCCAAAAGTCCGGCCGGTGCGCGGCCGCCACGCGCCCGGCCGTCACCGCCTCGTCCACTTGGCCGGTCTTGTTGAGGGCGGTGAAAAACGCCGGGAGGAAGACGCGGGCGGTGGCCATGTCCAGTTCGCCCTGCATGGCCAAGACGGCCGGCACGCCGGCCGCCGCCAGCCGCGGGCCGACGGCCGCCAAGACGGCGCGGGCCGCGCCGGGACTGCCGGGCACGGCCGCCGTGTCCCCGCCGCTCTGGCACGAGATCAGCGCCACGAGCCGCGGCAGGACGCGGAGGCCCTTGAACGCCTCGACGAAGTCGTCCCCGGAGGAGAAGTCCGTGGTCCCGTCCTCCTTCTCCAACAGGAGTTGCGGCTCCCCGTCGATCATCGCCCCGTGGCAGACCAAGTACAGGATGTCCGGCTCTTCGCGGAGGGCCGCCAGAATCCGCTGTAGCGTGACGCGCGGCCCCCCGGCCGTCGGCACGAGCGGCGCGGGCGACAGCCGCAAGCCCGCCAAGCCGGCCTCGGCGACCGTCA
>JAYUGD010000604.1:0-4685 GCA_043767785.1 Zavarzinella sp.
GTGTTGCGGGTCGGCCGGCTTGGTGAGGAAGTCGTACGCCCCGAGTTGCATGGCCCGGACGGCGTCCGGCACGCCGCCGTGCCCGGTCGTCACGATCACGGTCACGGGGAGTTTGCGGGCACTGATCTCCTCCATGAGCTTCATGCCGCCCATCTTCGGCATGCGGAGGTCGGTCACGAGGATGCTGTACGACCGCTCTTCCAGCATCGCGAGGGCCTGCGCGCCGTCCGCGGCCGTGTCCACGTCCAGGCCGAGGGAGAGTTGCAGCACCTGCTGTAGAGAAGTCCGGGCGTCTTCCAAGTCTTCGGCGACTAAGATGCGTTGCGTGGCGGCGGGGGTCAAATCGGGCGTGTCGGCGGGGACCGGTGCCTTGGTGGTCAGGTGACTGGAACTGGCCGACATCGGAATCTCCGGTGGGTTCGGTCTCGCGTAAGTCCTAATTCTACACCCAGACGCCATTCCGGCGAATGGGAGGTTTTCCCGTGTCCGATTTCTTCGCCCACCTCTTCGACAGCACGGGGTTCGTCCGCCGGCAGGACACGGCCGGGTGGACGCGGGAACTGGTGTGGCTGCACACCGGCGGCGACATCCTGATCGCCCTCGCCTGCCTGCTGATGCCGGCGGCGGTCTGCTACTTCGCCCGCGGCCGCCTCGGCGGGCGCGTCCCGCGGGCGGCGTGGCTGTTCGGGGCGTTCCTCGTGCTCGTGGGCGCGACGCACTTCACCATCGCGGCCATGTTCGACACGCCGATGTACCGGCTGGCCGGGGCGATGAAAATGCTCACGGCCGCGGCCGCGTGGGCGGCGGCCGTCGCCCTGATCCCGGCCGTCCCCAAAATGTTTGAGTCGCTGGAACGCCGCGCGGCGGCCCGGCCGCCCGACCCCGCGCCCGAGGCCGCGGACGACCGGCTGCGGGACTACATCGTCGCCATCCTCGCCGCCGTGATGGCCGTCCTCGTCCGCAAGCTGTTCGACCCGCTGCTGGACAACGACCACGCCTTCGTGATCCCGCTGCTGTCCGTCATGTTCGTGGCGTGGCGCGGCGGGTTCGGCCCGGCCGTCGTCACGCTCTTGTTGAGCATGCTCGCGGTGGTGTTCCTGTTCGTGCTGCCGAAGGATACCAGGAGCATGGTGTCCATCAGCGACCAGATCGCCACGGGCATGTTCTTGCTGTGCGGCGTCGTCGCCGCCGTCTTGGGCGAGGCCCAGCGGACCGGCCGCCGCCGGACGGAGCAGACGCTGGCCGACCTGCGGACCTCCAACGAGCAACTGGCCGACTCCCAGCGGGAGTCGGCCTCGGCCCTCGCCCGGCTGAACGCCTTCATCGACAACGCCCCGGTCGGCATCGCCTTCTTCGACGAGAAACTCACGGTCGTGAAGGCCAACCAACCTTTGTTACGGAACGGCGAGGGGGAAACCCGGGCCGGCCTGACGCCGCGGGAACTCTTCCGCGACTTCCCCGAGGACGCGCTGGCCGACATCGAGCGGGCCGTCGCGTCCGACACGCCGCTGGCCAACCGCGTCGTGGAGACCGGGTCCGCGGCCGACCCGAAGGTGTGGCAACTGAGCGTCTTCCCGATCAAGCACGAGTACGGCTTCTCCCTCGGCCTCGGGGTGATCGCCAAGGACGCGACGGAGCAGCATCTCGCCGAGCGCCGCATCATGGAGAGCGAGCGCCGCTTCCGCACGCTGACCGAGGCCATCCCGCAACTGGTGTGGAACGCGGACGCCCGCGGCCAAGCCACCTACCTCAACACGCGCTGGCGCGAGTACACCGGCATGGCCGACCTGCCCCGGGACAGCTTCTGGTGGGGGCAAGTGACCCACGCGGACGACGTGCCGGAAATGCAGGCCGCGTGGGGCCGCGTGACGCGCGGCGAGCCGGAGGCGTTCGAGACGGAAATCCGTGTCCGGCGGGCCGCGGACGGCGTATACCGATGGTTCCAAGCAGCCGTCGTCCCCATGCGCCGCCCAGACGGGTCCGTGGATCAGTGGATCGGGTCGCTCAGCGACATCGACGACCAAAAACGCGAGGCGGAGCGGCTGGAACTCCGGGTGCGGGAGCAGACAGCCGTGCTGCAGTTGACCAACGAGACCCTGCGGGCCGAGGTGTCGGAACGGCTGCAGGCCGAGGAGCAAGTGCGGTCGGTCGCCCTCGACTTGCGGCGCAGCAACGAGGAACTGGAGAAGTTCGCCTACGTGGCCTCCCACGACTTGCAGGAGCCGCTGCGGAAGATCCAAGCCTTCGGGGACCGGCTAGCCACGCGGTTCCGCGACGAAGTCGGCGACCAAGGCCGGGAGTACATCGGCCGGATGCTCGCCTCGGCCGCCCGCATGCGGACGCTCATCAACGACCTGCTCGCCTTTTCCCGCGTGGGCATCAAGGGGCAAGCATTTACCCACGTCGATCTCGGCCGGGAACTGGCCGAGGTGCTATCCGACTTGGAAGTCCGCATCACTGAGACGGGGGCCGACGTGACCGCCGGCCCGCTGCCGGCCATTGAGGCCGACCCGCTGCAAATGCGGCAACTGTTCCAGAACTTGATCGCCAACGCCCTGAAGTTCCGCAAGCCGGATGTCCCGCCCCACATACAAGTTACGGCGACGGCGACCGACAATTTGCCGGCCGACGCGGACCCGCCCCCGGCCGTCGCCGGGGTGCGGCTGGTAATCGCGGATAACGGCATCGGCTTCGAGCAGACCTACGCCGAGCGGATTTTCGAAGTGTTCCAACGGCTGCACGCCAAGCACGAATTCGAGGGGACCGGCATCGGACTTGCAGTCTGTCGGAAGATCGTCGAGCGACACGGCGGCGAGATTGCTGCCCGCGGAACCCCGGGCGAAGGAGCCGTTTTCATCATCGACTTGCCCTTATCGCAGCCCAAAGCAGTGAAGAAGGACCTGCCATGAAGTCCATGAAGCCGATCACGATTTTGGTGGCCGACGACGACCCGGACGACCGCCAACTCACCAAGGAAGCGTTCGAAGAAGCCAAGCTGGTCAATGACTTGCGCTTCGTCGAAGACGGCGTGGAGTTGCTGGAGTACCTGCACCGCAAGGGCAAGTATTCAGACCCGGCGTCCTCCCCGCGGCCGAGCATCCTGCTGCTCGACTTGAACATGCCGCGGAAAGACGGCCGGCAGGCGCTGGCCGAGTTGAAGCAAGACCCCGACCTGAAGATGATCCGCGTCATCGTCATGACGACCTCCAAGGCCGAAGAGGACATCTTGAGGACGTACAACCTGTCGGCCGCGTCGTACATTACGAAGCCCGTGACGTTCGACGCCCTCGTGGACGTGGTCAAGACGATCGGCAAGTATTGGCTGGAGATCGTGGAGTTGCCTGATGCCCAACGCGAAGCGCCGTAACGGCGCGATCCGCCTGCTGTTGGTGGACGACGACCCGGACGACTACGCCCTGACGAAAGACATCGTCGCCGAGATGCCGCGCGGCCCGTACGAGCTGGATTGGGCCAAGGACTTCGAAGAAGGCCAAGCGGCGATCAACCGCGGCGAACACCACCTCTATCTGTTGGACTACCACATCGGGGCCAAGACCGGGCTGGACTTGGTCCGGGAGACGCGCGGGGACATCGCCCTCGGCCCCATGATTCTCCTGACCGGCCACACGGCCGACGACATCGACACGGCCGCCATGCAGGCCGGGGTGGCCGACTACTTGGAGAAAACGGGCCTCGACGCCGTCAAGTTGGAGCGGACTATCCGGTACGCGCTGCGGCAGTGGGAAACCGAGCGCGAACTGGAAACCAAGGTCGCCGAGCGGACACACAAGTTGGCGGCCGCCAACGCGGCGTTGCAGGACGCCGACCGCCGCAAGGACGACTTCCTCGCCACGCTGGCCCACGAACTCCGCAACCCGCTCGCCCCGATCCGCAACGCCCTCGAAATCCTCCGCCTCGCGGCCGGCAACCCGGCGGCCGTCGAGCAGTCCCGCCAGTTGATGGACCGCCAAGTCCGGCACATGGTCCGCCTGATCGACGACCTGTTGGACATCTCCCGCATCACGCGCGGCAAGCTGCGCCTGTCGTTCGCCGAGACCGACCTGAACGACGTGATTCAGGACGCCTTGGAAGCCGCGATGCCGATGCTGGGAAAGGGCAACATCACGGTGGACGCCCCGCGGGCGCCGGAGGGCATGCCGATCACCGCCGACCGCGTCCGCGTGGCCCAAATGCTGACGAACATCTTGGCCAACGCCGCCAAGTACACGGAGGCGGGCGGGACCGTGACCGTCCGGGCGACGGCCAACGCGGACCACTACGTCGTCACGGTCCGCGACACCGGGGTCGGCATCCCGCCGGAATTTTTACCGCACATCTTCGACCTGTTCACCCAAATCGACCGCACCCTCAACCGCGCCCAAGGCGGCCTCGGCATCGGCCTCGCGCTCGTGAAGCGCTTGGCCGAAATGCACGGCGGCATCGTCACCGCCCACAGCGACGGCATCGGCAAAGGCGCCGAGTTCCAACTGCGCCTGCCGCTGACGCCGCCGGCGGCGGCGGGGAGTGATTGAATCGCCCGGAACCTATACTGCACGCGGCCACGAATGATGCCAACGGTGGTCGGCCCATTGTACTCCTCACGCTCCGAGCTTGTGCAAAAATCGTCGTCGCGCCATGAATGAGACAAAGAACCTTGGGTGAGCGAGTCCGCCGGGCGTACTCGC
>JAYUGD010000605.1:0-1570 GCA_043767785.1 Zavarzinella sp.
TCACCCCCTAACCCCCTCTCCGAAGCGGAGAGGGGGGACTTGTCGCGGAATGTTGGGCGAGCTTCCCGCTCGCCCGACAGGCAGAAGACTCCTACCCACTTGCTCCCCCTCTCCGCTTCGGAGAGGGGGGCCGGGGGGGTGAGGTAAACCGCCGGCCCCCGTTCGCGGACACGACACCATTCTGAAGTCCATCGGTCATGGCCGACTTAATTCCTCCAGCACGTCATCCAAACTGACGGTCCGACCTTCGTGGTAAGCCCGGTCGGCCTCGGCCAAGCTCCCGGCCGGCTCCCCCGTCTCCCGCTCGTGGACGGCGCCAAAATACTCGCACAAGGCGTCCTCGCTGATGACGGCGTGAGCCGCCCCGTTTGCCGGCCGGTAGGCGTCCTTCCACGGGGCCTCTTGGTGCGTCAGCTCGGAGAGGCCGATGGACGAGTGCTTGCGATAGCCGTGCCAGACGGACTCGATGATTTGCCCCGCCCGGTCGGTCAGGCTCTCCGGCGGCCCGAGGTCGCGGACGGGGTTTTTGCCGAATGCTTGCAGCGCCCCCCGAGTCTCGGCGGGCACGGGGCCGAGCGGCCACGCCTCGATCCGGTCGGCGAACAGCGGCTCCTTGTACCACGCCAGCGCCCACCCTTGGGCGTAGTACATGAGCTTGTACAGCCGCAGTTGGTCCACCAGTTCCCCGTCTCGCTCGGCGAGGAGGACAAACTGCCGGGCCACGTCGAGCGCGGAGACCATGAGACTTCTCCGACAAAAGAGGATTTTTCGCGGCGGGCGGCGGCCTGCCGGGGCGGCGACCGTGTTTATTCAGCCTAACCGCGTCGGCCCGCGCCGACAAGCCGACTCCCGGTCATGGCGCACCCCGCTGACCGTCTTTCTGAAACCCTCCGGCCCGCCCGGGGTAATGTGACTGTACGCCTATTTGGGAATCCATGATGACCGGACCGATTCGACTGCTGCCCGCCCTCCTGATCGCCGCGTCGGCGTTTGCCGCGGACAAGCCGGCGGAAGTCCGCGACAAGGTCGTCGGCAAGCAGGTGCCGCATTTCGTGTTACCGGACGCGGCCGGGAAGGCGACCGGGCTGTTCGACTTCCTCAAGGGGGACGATTACGCGGTCGTCGTGTTCCTGGGGACGAAGTGCCCGGTCGGGAACGCTTACCTGCCGATCTTGGAAGAAGTCCAGAAGGACTTCCGCGACAAGAAGGTTCGCGTTGTGGGCATCAACGCCATTCCGGGCGACACGGCCGAGGCGGTGAAGAAGCACATTGCTGAGTTTAAGGTCACGTTCCCGGTGCTGATCGACCCGAAACAGAGCACGCTGCCACTGTTCGGAGCCAAGCGGACGCCCGAGGTCTTCGTCCTCGACCGCCGCGGCGTGGTGCGGTATCACGGGCGTGTCGATGACCGTTACGCCCCGGACCACAAGCGGGACGAGCCGCGCCGGCACGACTTGAAAGAAGCCCTCAACGAACTGGTCGCGGGCAAGAAGGTGAGCGTCCCCGAAACGGAGCCGGCCGGGTGCCTCATCACCGCCGTCGGCGTCAAGAAGGGCGAAGTCACTTACAC
>JAYUGD010000606.1:0-1569 GCA_043767785.1 Zavarzinella sp.
GCGGCGGACAGCGACCCCGGTCTTGTTCACCTCGGGGTGGACTTGCGGGAGGCGGGCCGCCGGGTCGGCGTCGCTGACGGCCCGCTCGACGCGGCCGAATAAGCCGCCCGCCTCACTTCCCCCCGTTCCAGTCAATCCGGGCGTTGTGCGTCGCGCCGCCGACGGCGATGATGTCGGGCTTGCCGTCGCCGTTCAGGTCTTCGGCGATCAAATCCTCGACGGCGATGCCGCCGTCGTCCAGCAGGAAGCGGTCCCACTTGGCGCCGGTCTTGTCGGCCGCCTTGTAGAGGCGCACGCCGCACTTCTCGGTGAACGTGTCCCCCTTCGCCGGGTTGTCGCGGACGCCAATGATGACTTCCTGGTCGCCGTCGCCGTCGAGGTCGGCGCACCAGACGCCGTGGCCCCAGCGCAGATGGTCGTCGATGACGTGGCGGTCCAGAAGCTTGCCCTCGCGCACCGGGTTGAGCGAGTCCTTCGGCATCGTATATGTGACGACTTGGTTGCCGTGCCACGGCTCGATCGTGACGATGACCGGCCGGCCGTCCAATTTCGTCCCTTTGATTTCGCTGGCCCCGCGGTTGCCGGCCGGCGTGTCCTGATTGCCGGCGCCGATTTTGGCCGTCTTCCACGTCGTGCCGTCCCGGCCGATCATATGCACTCCGGCGTAGCTCACGGCCAAGACCGACCCGCTGCGATCCGGGATCGGCCAGATGTTGTGGACGACGTTCAGCGACTCCGACAGCACCACCGGCGTCCACGGCCCCTTCACGGGGTCTTTCGGGATCGGGTACGCCAAGATGCGCACGGGGCGGCCGTCCACCCAGTTCTTTTCCTTGGTGGAGTCGCGGCCCATCAGCGGGGCCAGGATGATATGGGGCTTGCCGTCGATGTCGGCGACGCGGACGCGGTGGACGGTCGGCTCCTCCGCGATGGGGTGAATCGTCCACTCGTCGTCCAGCGTCTTGCCGCGCTTCAGCCATTGCAGGGTGCCGCCCTCCTTGGTGTTGAACGGCTTCCAGTCGGCGCCGAGGACCAAGTCGAGTTGGCCGTCGCCGTCGATGTCGAGGGCGGCGATGCACACGTTGTCCGGCTTGGTCTTGCCGGTGATGATGGTGTGCATTTTCCACGTCGGGTTCTCGTACCAAACGACCCGCTTGGAATCGACGACCACGAGGTCCGGCTTCTTGTCCCCGTTGATGTCGGCGGCGATCACCGCGTACCCGACCGTGAGGTCGGTGGCGATTTCCTGCATCTTGAATTGGGGGAACTCGGCGGCCATTACGGGGGCCGTCAACGGCCCGGCGACGGCAAGCAGGGAAAGGAGTGCGCGCATATTCCGGTTATTCCGAAGGTGGTGATTGTGGCGAAAACGCCTAGTGTAGCACATGATTCAGGCTGGGTCATTACAATCGTCTGTAACGAAAAAATGGCGCTTGCGTGGGCTTGACCACTGTCCAACAATGCAGCGATTGAAGATTTTGCAACACGCGCGGGGCAGTGAAGACATCTAACCCGCGGCCGGCGATTTGTTAGCCGCGACGCGGAGGCTTTGCGGAGCGGAGCGCGTCC
>JAYUGD010000607.1:0-1565 GCA_043767785.1 Zavarzinella sp.
CCGGCTTCTTGTGGGGGCCGTGAGAATCCGGGGACTCACGTCCCCGGCCCGCCGTTTGATTCACAGTCCGTGCCACACGTCCCCCCCTTTTCCTGTCAACGCCGAAATTCAAATCGGCGGCCAGTCGCTTGCCCAACTTACCCCCGCGCGCGATTCGGATTCCGCAAGAAAAGTCCCCTTCCCAGCATGGAATGTTTTGAGTTACCATCCCGCTCGTCGATGCCGGAACCATCGACAACCAGGGGCCAGGACGGCCCCGTGAGAAGAGGCCACCGATGAACGGACTCATCCGTTAGCAACTGGGCCGGACCGGAACCCGGCCCCTTGTTTCCCCCCCGACGCGGCCTCGCGTCGGCGACTTCGGCAATCAACTCATCACCCCCCGGCCGCCGACGCGGCCCGCCAAGGCGCGGGCGCCCGGACGGCTCACCTAAATCGTTCCGTCGGGACCCCCCCCGTCATGGACCGTTCTCCGATTCTCTTCCGCGTTGACGCCTCCGCCGAACACGGCTGGGAACCCTTCTACCAGTGCCTCACGTATGCCGCCGCCTTGCAGCGCCGGCGCCGGCCGGCGTACTTCCTCGGCCGCATCCAGCCGTTCCCGCTCGTCTCGCAAGTGGTGCGCGGCGGCAACGACTTCCTGACCGCCGAGCACGAGATCGGCACCGCCGAGGACTGCGACGAGACCATCCGCGAAGTCCGCCGCCTCGGGGCTGCGGCCGTCATCGTGAACGCCCCCGGCATTCAGGAAGAGTACCTGCGGGAACTCTCCTCGACCGGCACCACCGTCGTCGTGATCGACGGCGAGGCCGGCGTCCGCTTCCCGAACCGGCTCGTCATCAACCCGTACCTCGGCAAGCCGATGGGCTCCTACGACTGGGAGCCGGGCGCGCAACTGCTGCTCGGCCGCAAGTACGCCATCGTCCGCAGCGTGTTCCGCCGGCAACGGCAAGTCCGCTCGTCCGACCCGCAAGGCAGCTACCGCGGCATCGTCGCTCTCGGTGAAGACGACTTCGCCGGGCAGTCGTTGGTCCGCACCCAGGAATTGCTGGCCACGTCCCGCGTGGACAAGTTGAGCGTGATGGTCCGCAGCCACCACCACCAACTGGACGAGTTGAAGACGCTGGCCGAGAAGCACAAGGCCCGGCTGGAAGTGCTGACCGAGCCGAGCGAGATCGGCACGCGCCTGCCGCGCGCCCACTTCGCCCTGACCGGCGGCGACGGCTTGTCGTTGGAGATGGCCTGCGTCGGCGTGCCGCAACTGGTCATCACGCAACACGCCCGCCACGCGGCCAACGCCAAGAAGCTGGACGAGGAAGGCGCCGCCACCAACCTCGGCACGATTGAGCAGGCGACGCCCGGCGCGCTGCGGGACGCCGTCAACTATGTGCTGGACGACCAACTCGAGCGCATGGGCATGGCCCGCTGCGGCCGCCAGTTGATCGACGGCAAAGGCCCGGACCGCATCGTGAACGGGCTGGAGATTCTGATCCACACCCCGGCCGAGCCGCAACGGCTGCGGTTGGCGGCGTAAGCGTTTTGGTTTTCGCCCCAACGGGGCGGAG
>JAYUGD010000608.1:0-12555 GCA_043767785.1 Zavarzinella sp.
CAAATACGCCACCGTGCCGTTGTACCGTTTCGTCCGGGCTGCCGCGATTTCTTCCGGGAGCATGAACCTCTCGCTCAGTGTGGGGCGGGGGAGCACCCAGACCTTCCGCCGCGGGGAAATCGGCGCCGGCCGAACATTGGCCGACTGGCGTCACCGACCCGCGGGCGGATTCTTCGGCGGCCGTCAGCCCTTGGCCGGCGTCCGCGGATTTTTCTTCGTCTCTTCCTTGATGATGGTGACCAGTTCCTTGACGTCGGCGGTCGGCTCCTGTGGCTTGGCCTCGTACTCGATGCTAATGTACCCCTTGAAGTCCACCTCGTTCAGGGCCTTCAAGACGCTGGTCACGTCCAGCACGCCGCCGTCCTTGCCGTAGATCACGTCTTCTTTCTTGGCGTTGTTGTGGTCCTTCAGGTGCAGGCCAAAGTTGCGCTTGCCCATCACCTTGACCTGTTGGGCCGGGTCGATCTTCTCGCCGAGTTGGGCCATGCGGATCAGGTGCCCGGTGTCCAGGCAGGTGCCGATCAACTCGTGGTGGTCCTTCACGGCCGCGATGATCGTCTCGGCGTTCCACCAGCGGTCGCGGTTCTTGCCGCCGGACGGGCCGTGCGGGTGGATGGCGATCGAAATCTTGTACTCGGCGCACAACTTGTCGAGGCTGTCGAACGAGTCCGGGTCCGGGTTGGCGCTCAGGTGCTTGATGCCGAGGGCGGCCCCGAACTCGAACTTCTTCTTGTTCGCGTCGTGGTTCTTGGTGAACGCCTCGACGCCGAAGGCGATCGGCGTGACGGCGTTGTCCTTGCACAACTTCAGCACGCTCTTGATTTGATCCGGCGTGCTGTTCACGGGGACGTGGCCGTTGAAGAACTCCACGAAGTGGACGCCGACGTCGGCGATCTTCTTGACCGCCTGTTCGAGTTTGAAGGTGCGGAACGTGTAGCTCTGGACGCCGACGGTGAAGCCGCCGAATTCCTCGGCGTCGGCGGCCGACAGGCGCGCCGCGGGGGCCAACGTCGCGGCGGCGGCCAAGCCGGCGGCCGTCCGCAACAGGTCACGGCGGGAGACGAGGCGTTCAATGTTCACGGGTCAAACTCCGGCGGAGGGGGAGAGAATGGGAGTATTCTGAAACTCCGGCGGCCGAACGGCCAGTAGAAATGACGGCGCCCCGCCGGGCCACACGGACCGACGGGGCGCTTTTTCACTCACTGATTCACTTCGTCCCCGGCTTAACGGGCGCAAATAACTTCTCAATTTCCGCGTCCGTCAAGGTCGAGCGGCCGTCATTGGTGTCGATCACCAACGCCACCCGACTCGGCAGCACATACACAAGGTGATTGCCCAAGCGGAACACGTCCTTCATCGTCGGATCCTTCTCTAACAACTTGAAGTAGGCGTCGCTCTGGGCCTTCACGACGACGGTTTTCATGGTCGCGGTGAAGCCATCGTCGAGCCACAGGCCGCCCACATCTAAGCAATTCCGGCCGTTGACGAGCTTGTTGGCGGTCATAGACAATCGGTCCTGCTGCTTCAAGTTTTGGGCGCACATCGCCACGTCTACGCCGAGGTTGCCGGACTGGGCGCCTTTATAATCACCTTTGCCGTACAGGTCGCGGGCCGCGTCGTAGTTGAACTGCTGGCTGCGAGAGTCCTTCACGGAACCGAGCGCCTTGGTGGCCAATGCGTCCAATTTCTCGCCGTCCTTGTCGAGCACCCCCTTGGTCCGCTCGTCGCTGAGACGCTTCTTGAGTTGCTCGACTTCGGTCTGCAAATTCCGCAGCCGGTCCCCCTCGATCACGCCTCGCGACTTCGCCGGGTCATTCTTGGCGAACTCCTTGGCCGCGTCCTCGGCCTTCTCCGGGAACCGGACGCCCGGGGCGCTCGGCGGGAGCGGGACGCCTCCTCCGCCGACGCGACCGCCGAATCCGCCGCCGCCGAACCCGCCGCCGCCGAACCCGCCGCCGCCGAACCCGCCATTGATGCCGTTGCCCGGCAAGCCGCCCGGTTGAGGTCCCCCGCCTTGGAAATTCGGCCGCGGCAACGGGGCCGGATTCGACACCGGCACCGGGCCGTCCGGCACGACCAGATAACTCGTGTATGGCGTGGCGATGCCGTACTTCTTGGCCAGTAGCACCATCTCGTCCATCAGTTCCTTCTGCTCCCCGTTGAGGCGGATTTGGTCGAGCAAGAAGCCGACCTTGCGGCGCGCCCACAGGTGTTCCACGAAGTCGTGGTCCGAGGACGTGCGTTGCGGGAAGGTCACGTCGTACACGAACTCTTTGGTGTCCTTGCCGACTTGTCCGGACAACTTCACCGCGGCGGCCCCCTGCCCCGAATACTTGCCGAGGACCACTAATTGGCTGCCGAAAAACAGGTCCGGCAACCGCGACGGGTAAATCTCTTGAAGCTTAATGTTGTCGCTCGTCGTCAGGCGGACGTTGGCCAACACCGGGTGACTGATCTTGCTGTACAGGCTGGAGACTTTCGCCTCGATGTCCTCGGCCGGGCGGACGTAGGTGCTAATCGCCTTGGTGTTGTCCGCGAGTTGATCCAACAGGGCCGTGTTCACGTCGTCCCCGACGCCGAACGTGAAGATGCGCGTGTTGGACGTGTTCTTGGCCTCCACGTTTTTCACGATCTTTTCCGGCCGCATTTCGCCGATCGTCGGCTGGCCGTCGGTGAAGAACACGACGGTGAACGACCGGCCGTCTTCGGCGCTCCGAATTTCCATGGCGGAGTCGAGGGCGTTTTGGATGGCGGTCCCGCCGCCGGCCCGTAAGCCGTCCACCCACTTCTTGGCGTTCTCGATCTGCTCTTCATTGGCCTCCACCAGGTTGTCGCGGTACTTGCGGACGTTGGTGGAAAACGTGATGATGGCGAATCGGTCCTTCGCCCGGAGCTGACCCAAGCAGTGCTTGAGGGCCTTGCGGGCTTGATCCATCTTTACGTTGTCCATACTGCCGGACGTGTCCAAGACCAGCACGAGGTCGCGCGGGATGACCGTCGCCTTGGCGCTCTCGATCTGCGGCGAGATCAGCATGAGGAAGTAGCCGTCCTCCGAACTGATCGGCCGGTGGAAGACCGGCGTGATGCCGATCTCCTTGTTGCTGAGGCTGTAGAAGAGCTGGAAATCCTTGTCGAGCAGGGCTTGGCTGCGCTCGAACGTCATCGTCACCTCGCGGTCCCCGTTGCGGGTCACGGAGATGGCGTGCGTCGGGCTATAGACGTTTTGGATGGCGTGCTGTGACTTGATGGTTGCCTTCACGGAGAAGTCTTCCAAGGTCTTCGTGGCCTTGCCGTCGGTTTTCAGCGGGTACAGGTACTCGACCACGCCGTTGTCGGCCGTAGCGATGGCGCTGAACGTCACGCGCACTTTTTGATCGACGCGCGGGGCGATGGGGAACACCTTGAGCCGCATCAGGTCGTTGCCGATGTACTCCAGCAGGCCGGGGTCTTGCGTCCGGCGGACGATGTCCGTGTACACCTGCGCGGCCTTCTTGGCCTCAAGCAGTTCGCCCGAGGTTTCCTTGCCGTTCACCCACATGGTGAACTTGTTGACCGCCGCCCCTTTGGGGACCGGGAACAAGTAAACGGCCTCCAGGTTGCGGTCCGTGTGGTTGCGGAACGTCTGCTCGACGGTGGTGACGGCCACTTGTTCTTCGATGGCGATGGTCACCCGGTGGTTGACCATCGCGAGCGGGGGAAGTTGCTTGTCTTCGGGGATCAGCAGGCCGGCCGCCTGCCCCGCCCCGGCCAGAAACAACCCACAGAGGGTTGCCAACCATGCGCGGACCATGAGAACCTCGTTTGTTCGGAGACGATCTTCTGAAACTATAAACGAGATGGGCGGGAATGGGGATTGCAGAAGGGCCACCCTGTTACGGCCGGGTTACACGCGATGGGAAGTGATTCACGCCAAGCACAAAGCCCAGCGACGGCCGTCGCTGGGCTTTCTCATCAGTCAGTTCACGGTCCGCAGCACCAGCATCAGCGGCTTGGCGTCCGGCCGCTTGTCAGCCCGGCGGTCGAGGTACTGTTTGATTTCCTTCGACTGGGTGATCGCTGGGTTGACCGGCGAGTAACTGCCGACGAACGCCAACTTCTCCGTCTTCCCGGCCCCGACGCCCATCTTGGAGAGGCTTTGGGCCAAGTGGTTGGCAGTCCCTTCCGGCAGCGGCCGCCGAATGTCCACCGGCGCCCGCGGCTTCGGCATCTTCGAGATGGCCGCCCCCGCGCCCAAAATGCGGCCGAGCATGTCGAGGTCTGACGGCAAGAACGGGGCGATCACGAGCGTGTCGAATTGCCCTTCCCCGCCGGCCGGCTTCTTGTCCGCTTGGGCGAGTTGGCCCATCAACTGGAAAACCTCATCTGGCGTGAACACGTCCGTGAAGAAGACGACTTCGGAGGTCTGCCGTTTCTTTTGGCGGTCCGTCAGGTGTTGGTCCGTGACCGACTGGCAGCCGCGCGCCTTTAAGGCGTTGGCCAAGAGTTCCATGGCGGCCTTCGGGTCACGGCAGAACAGGTCCATGCGGATCAGTTCGTCGGCCTTCAAGTCCGCGCGGATGTCCGCTTGCAGTTTCTGTTGCGGGCCTTCCGACGAGAGCAGGTCGCCCAAGTTCACAAACCGCGAGACGCGGTGCTTGTCAATGTTCAGGGGGTGAATTTCCGGGATCGGCGGGGCCGAGGGGGCCGTCAGGAACGTGTCGTCGATCACGCGCGGGGCCGGGCCGAGTTCCGGCTTGGCCGGCGTGAGTTCCGGCGTCGGGGCTTGCACCAATTCACTCGGGATCGGGTCTTCAATCGGGTCAGCCGAGGCCGGCCGGATCGGCAACGTGCTGCGCTCTGCCGCAGTGACGGGCTTATTCGGTCGATCTTTGGCGACGGCCATGCCGTTGGGCTGGTGCGGCGCCTTCATGCTCGCGGCGTAGTAAATGTACGAGCCGACGCCAATGGTCATCAGGATGCCGGCGGCGGTGCAGACGTTGACCCAGAACGTGATCACCGGCCAGTTCAAGGGCGCCGTCTTCGGCTGTGGGGGCGTGGGCGTCGGCGTGAGTTGGCGTTCCCGGATCAGTTCCACGACGTTCGCCGCGATGTCGGCCGGCGGCACGACGGGCGGCAAGGCGCGCAGCGTCCGCGCGTCCGCCTTGAGTTGGCCAAACAGGGTGCGGGCCGGTTCGGACGCCTGGAGGGCGGCTTCGACGCGCTTCCGCTCGGCGGCGGTCAGGCTGCCGTCGACGGCTTTGGCGATCAGTTCTCGGATGTCCGGCGTCATCATGGTAATCTGCCCTGCTCTGCCCGTTTCCGTCAGGCGGGGTTACTCCTCGTGGGCGGTCAACAAGTCTCTCAGTTCCAGCCGCGCCCGGTGCAGGCGACTCCGCACCGTGCCAATCGGGACGTCCAAAATGTCCGCGATCTCTTCGTACTTGCGGCCTTCAATTTCCTTCAGCACCAACACCGCCCGGTATTCCGGCGACAGTTGGGCGATGGCCCGGTGCAACATCCGCTCGTCCTCCATCCGCTCCATCGCGGACTCGGGGCGGACATCAACCGATTCGTCGGCGGGTTCTACTCCGTGCTTGTCGTCAAGCCGCCAGTCCAGACTCAGCACGGTCTTCTTGCGCCGCCTCTGGCTAATCGCCGCGTTAAAGGCGATGCGGTACAGCCACGTGAAGAACTCCGAATCCCCCTTGAAGTGGTTCAAGGATTGGTAGGCCGAAACGAAGGCTTCCTGCACCACGTCCAAGGCGTCTTCGGCGTTGTCCACGACCCGGTAAATCGCGTTGTACAGGCGGTCCTGATACCGGCGCACGAGTTCACCGAAAGAGGCGGGGTGCCCTTTGAGGGAGTCCGCGATGAGTCGGCGATCATCGTTGTTCACGGGGTCACGCCATTTAGGACGTGAGGGGGTCGGTGAAAGTTCCCTCAGTGGATGAACTTTACACGACGCCGAGTGGTTTGAGGGGATAAATCCGCGACATTCCAATGTCCATCATTCCAACGCCCGCAGCAGGCTATCATACCTGAATACGTTGGGTTGAAGGCCTTTACGTGCGACGTGCAACCACTTGGCCTGAGGGGCAATCCTCCCGTTTTTGTCGTTGCAGCCGGTAACAGAGGGTTACTAGACTAATTTACACGTATCCGCGTTTTACAACCGAGGGAATGGAACCCCAACCGTGATGGATAACCAAGAAATTGTCGTCCGCGGGGCCAGAGAGCACAACCTTCAAAGCGTCAATCTGACCATTCCCCGTGATTCGCTGGTGGTCTTCACGGGGGTCAGTGGGTCCGGCAAGTCGTCCCTCGCGTTCGACACGCTGTTCGCCGAGGGGCAACGGCGGTACGTCGAGTCTTTGTCCAGCTACGCCCGCCAGTTCTTGGGGCAACTCCCGAAGCCGGACGTGGACTTCATCGGCGGCCTCTCCCCGGCCATCAGCATCCAGCAGAAGACCGCCAGCCGCAACCCGCGGTCCACCGTGGGCACGGTGACGGAAGTGTCCGACTTCCTGCGCGTGTTGTACGCCCGCATCGGCGTCGGGCATTGCCCCGCGTGCGGCCGGCCCATCACGGCCCAGAGCCGCGAGCAAATCATCGAGCGCGTGCTGGCCATGCCGGCCGACACGCGGTTTCTTGTGATGGCCCCGGTGGTGCGCGGCCAGAAGGGGGAGTTCAAAGACTTCTTCGGCGAGATGCTGAAAAAGGGCTTCGTCCGCGCCCGCGTGGACGGCCAGATCGTCCGGCTGTCCGACGACCTGAAACTGGACAAGCGAATTAAGCACGACATCGCCATCGTGATCGACCGCTTGAAGAGCGAGCCGAAAATGCGGCCGCGCTTGGCCGAGGCCGTCGAGCAGGCGATGCAGTTGGCCGAGGGGTCGCTGATCGTCTCCGTGGAACGCGAAGGCGTCGCCAAGGCGGATTCCGACGACGCGAAGCCGGGGACGGAGACCACGCACGAGGACATCCTGTTCTCCAGCCATTACGCCTGCACGTTCTGCAATAAAAGCTACGAGCCGCCGACGCCGCAACTGTTCAGCTTCAACAGCCCACAAGGCATGTGCCTCGAATGCGACGGCCTCGGCTCGCGCTATACGTTTGACCCTGATTTGCTGATCCCCGACCACACCATGTCACTCTGGGACGGGGCCATCCCGCTCGTCGGCTCGCTCAAGGGCATGGGCCGGTGGCGCAAGCACATTTACGAAGGCGTGGCCAACACGCTCGACATCGACCTGAAGAAGCCGTGGGACAAGTTGCCGAAGCAACATCGGGAATGGCTGCTGCAAGGGGCGGGCGCCCAACACATCACTTACGAGTGGAAGCAGCGCGGCGGCAGCGTGTGGAAACACGGCGGCGTGTGGGAAGGGATCGTCCCGCAGTTAATGAGCAGCTTCAAGAAGACGGCCGCCGGCCCGCGGCGCATGCAACTGGAAAAGTACATGCGGGTAGTCCCCTGCACCGCCTGTCACGGCGAACGGCTGAACCCGCAGGCGCGGGCGGTCCAAGTCGGCGAGAAGACGCTGAGCGAACTCGGCCACACCCCCATTGGCGAATTGGCCCCGTGGTTCGAAGGTCTCAAAAAGACGTTGGCCCCCGTCCATCAAATCATCGCGGCCGAGCTGCTCAAGGAAATCCGCGACCGCCTGACGTTCCTCCTGAATGTCGGCCTTCACTACCTCACACTCGACCGCTCGGCCCCGACGCTCTCCGGCGGCGAGGCCCAACGCATCCGCCTGGCCGGCCAGATCGGCAGCGGCTTGGTCGGCGTGCTGTACATCTTGGACGAGCCGTCCATCGGGCTTCACCCGCGCGACAACGAACGACTCCTGAACAGTCTTCTGCGTCTGCGGGACATGGGCAACACCGTCCTCGTCGTGGAACACGACGAGGACACGATGCGGGCCGCCGACTTTCTCGTGGACTTCGGGCCGGGGCCGGGCGTGCGCGGGGGCCGCATTGTCGCGGCCGGGACGCCGGCCGAGGTGGCCGCCAACCCGGCGAGCGTGACGGGCAAGTACCTCACGGGCGAAGTCAGCATCGAGATCCCCAAGGAACGCCGGCCCAAGACCGGCAACGCCATCCGCATCGTCAACGCCCGCCACAACAACCTCAAAAATGTGACGGCCGAGATTCCGCTGGGCAACTTTGTCGTCATCACTGGCGTCAGCGGCTCAGGCAAGAGTTCTCTCATCAATGAGATTCTGTTGGACGGCTTGAAGAAAGAGGCGACGACCGTCGCGGACGAAGACGCCGAGTCCGAAGAGCATCTCGCCTCGCAAATCGTCGGCGTGCGCTGTGACGAGATCACCGGGGCCGACCTGATCGACAAAGTCATCGACATCGACCAATCCCCCATCGGGAGGACGCCGCGGTCGAATCCCGGCACCTACATCAAGGTGTTCGACGAGATCCGTACCCTGTTCGCCCAGATGGCCGACGCCAAAGTTCGTGGCTACCAAGCCGGGCGGTTCAGCTTCAACCGCCCGGGGGGCCGCTGCGAGGCGTGTGAGGGGAACGGCTCCAACAAGCTGGAGATGGACTTCCTCGCCGACGTGTGGGTGACGTGCCCGGTGTGCGAAGGCCGGCGGTTCAACCGCGAGACGTTGCACGTCCGCTTCCGCGGCAAGAACATCCACGACGTTTTGGAAATGGACGTTCAGCAAGCCGTCGAACACTTCGAGAACATCCCGAAAATCCGCGAGATGTTGCGGACGCTTCACGACGTGGGCCTCGATTACATCAAGATCGGCCAGCCCTCCCCTACCCTCTCCGGCGGCGAAGCCCAGCGCGTGAAACTCGCCAAGGAGCTGTGCCGACGCGGGACGGGCAAGACGCTGTACATTCTTGACGAACCGACGACTGGACTGCACTTCGAAGACATCCGCAAGCTCCTGGACGTGCTGCACGGGTTCGTGAACGCCGGTAACACCGTCGTCGTGATCGAACACAACTTGGACGTGATTAAGACGGCCGATTGGGTGATTGATCTTGGCCCAGAAGGCGGGGCCGGCGGCGGGTCCATCGTGACGGTGGGGACGCCGGAACAGGTGGCGAAGTGCAAGGCGTCCTTCACCGGACAAGCGCTGAAGCCGTACTTCGGCAAGGAACGGCCGAGCTACGTCCTGAATTCCAAGAAGCGGGCCGAGTCTTCGCACCCGCGCCTGACGCACCTGACCGTCCAAGGGGCGACGCAGCACAACCTCAAGCACGTCAACGTCTCGATTCCGCGCGAGGAGATGACGGTGTTTTGCGGCCCGAGCGGGTCCGGCAAAAGCACCTTGGCCCTCGACACGATTTACGCGGAAGGGCAACGGCGGTACGTCGAATCGCTGTCGAGCTACGCCCGGCAATTCTTGGGGCAGGTGCAAAAGCCGAAAGTCGAATCCGTCACCGGGCTGTCGCCGGCCATCGCCATCGAACAGAAGACGACGACCAAGTCCCCCCGGTCCACCGTCGGGACCATCACCGAGATTTACGATTATTGCCGCGTGTTGTACGCCCGCCTCGGGCAACGCTGGTGCCCGAAGTGTTCCATCCCCATCGGCACGCAGTCCACGGACGAAATCGTCGAGCGCGTGCTGGGGATGCCCGAGGGGACCAAGTTGTACATCATGGCCCCGGTCGAGCGCAAGGGGCAGGAGAAGTACGAGGCGGTCTTCGACGAGATTCGCCGGATGGGCTACGTCCGCGTCCGCATCGACGGCAAATCGCACAGCCTCGATCAGCCGCCGACCATCGACCACCGCCGCAAGCACTTGCTCGAAGTGATCGTGGACCGCAACATCGTGCGGGCCAACACGCGCAGCCGACTGGCCGAATCCGTGGAACAGGCGCTGAGTCTTGGCAAAGGGGTGATGAACATCGCCCACGTCGAGCAGGACCGCGACGAGACGCACTGGAAGGTGGACCGCTTCAGCCAGCACTTGGCGTGCGACAAGTGCGGCACGAGCTACGAGGCCCTCAACCCGCACAACTACTCCTTCAACAGCCCGCTCGGCTGGTGCCCCGCCTGCGAAGGGTTGGGCGTGCAGCACGGCGCCAATGAAACGCTGCTGATCCGCAACCCGTCGCTCAAGTTAAGAGACGGGGCCATCGCCGCGTGGCCGCCGCTGGACGGTTCCAGCCGCTTTCTGGCGACGGCCGAGGCCGTGGCGAAGCACGTGGGTTTCGCGTTGGACGACACGTTCGGCGACCTGTTGCCGGAGTACCGCCGTGCCGTCATGTACGGCACGGGGGACGAGTGGATTTCGCTGCCGCCTGCCAAAGACCGGGCCGGCATGAAGTTCCAGTACAAGGGGCTGTACCCGGCCATCGACGAGGCGAGCCGGGTGAGCTTCGTCTACCGGCAGCGGCTCGACCACATGGTGGACGAGGTGCCCTGCTCCGCCTGCTTAGGCTCCCGCCTCCGCGCGGACGCCGCCGCCACGCGCTTTGTCGAGAAGACGCTGGGCGACCTTTGCGACCTGCCGGCTGAACACTCGCTGCACTGGTTCAAGAACCTCGGCCTGTCGGCCCCGCAACGCAAAGTCGCCGGGGAACTGCTGCGGGAGATCACGTCGCGGCTGCAATTCCTGGTCGATGTCGGTTTGGACTACCTGACGCTCTCGCGCCCCGGCCCGACGCTCTCGGGCGGGGAGGCCCAGCGAATTCGCCTCGCCAGCCAGATCGGCAGCGGCCTCACCGGCGTGCTGTACGTGTTGGACGAGCCGACCATCGGCCTGCACCCGCGGGATAATGAACGCTTGCTGAAAGCGCTGCGAAACCTCCGCGACTTGGGGAACACGCTGATCGTCGTGGAACACGACCGCGAGGTGATCGCCGCCGCCGACTACCTGTGCGACTTCGGCCCCGGCGCCGGCGACCAAGGCGGGGAGATCACCGCCGAGGGGACGCCGAAGAAGATCGTGAAGGCGAAGACCTCCCTGACCGGCGAATACCTTTCGGGGAAGAAGTCGATCCCGGTGCCGAGCAATCGCCGCCTGTCCGGCGGGCAACTGGCCAAGTGGCCGAAGTTGCGCATCGTCGGCGCTCGACAGCACAACCTCAAAAACATCGACGTGGACTTGCCGCTCGGTGTCTTCGTGGCCGTCACGGGCGTCAGCGGGTCGGGGAAGAGTTCGCTGGTCAACGAGGTGCTGTACAACACGCTGGCCCGCAAGCTGCACCGGGCGCGCACGGTGGCCGCCGCCCACGACGAGATTCTTGGGCTGGACCAGATCGACAAAATCATCAACGTCGATCAAGACCCCATCGGCAACGCCCCGTCCTCCAACCCGGCGACGTACACGGGCGTCTTCGACCTGATCCGGCAACTGTACACGCAACTCCCCGAGTCCAAGGTCCGCGGCTACACGGCCCGGCGCTTCAGCTTCAACCAGCCCGGCGGCCGGTGCGAGGTGTGCGAGGGGAACGGCCAGAAGAAGATCGAGATGCACTTCCTGCCCGACGTGTGGGTGGAGTGCGAAGTCTGCCGGGGCGCGCGCTACAACCCCGAGACGTTGGCCGTGAAGTACAAGGACAAGTCCATCTCGGACGTATTGTCCATGCGCGTCGGCGAAGCCTTGGCGTTGTTCGGCAACATCCCAAAGATCCGGGTGATCCTGCATACGCTGGCGGACGTGGGCCTCGACTACGTCGCTTTGGGCCAATCGGCCCCGACGCTTTCCGGCGGCGAAGCGCAGCGCGTGAAATTGGCCGCCGAGTTGGCCCGGCCAAGCACCGGCAAGACGCTTTACCTGCTGGACGAGCCGACGACCGGCCTGCACTTCGACGACGTGCGAAAACTGCTGGACGTGCTGCAACGGCTCGCGGACTTGGGCAACACCGTCATCGTGGTCGAACACAACCTGGACGTGATTAAGACCGCCGACTGGGTCATCGACATCGGCCCCGAGGCCGGCGCCGGGGGCGGGACCGTCGTGGCGGCCGGGACGCCGGAAGAAGTGGTGCAACAGGCGAAGGCCAAGGGCCGCGTCTCCCACACGGCCCGCTTCATTGAGGCCGCGTTGAAGGCCGGCCCGTATGCCGTGCGGGCGAAGTTCGACCCGATGGCCGCGCTGGCCGCGCGCGAGGGGGACTTGGCGCTGGAGAAGGTCGGCAAAGACTCCAAACTGCCGTGGGAGACCGACGGCGAGCGGTGGCACACCAAGGACCGCGTGACCAGCGAGGGGCAGCCCGCGAAGTGGGAGGGACAAGTCCTGACGTGGGTGGACGCCCAAATCCGCACGCTCGGCGCCTTCTCGCCCACGGACTGGAAGCAGCGGTCGGTCGTGGAGATCGCGGCGGCCAAAAAATCGCAAGGGTGGTTCTTCCACGCCCACACCGGGATGGAATGGCTGATCCGCTTGGTGTTCCGCGTCCGGCGGAACACGTTCAAGGAAGAAACGCTGACGACGCAACTGGCGATCAAGCCGCTCGACCAGATGCCGGAACTGCCGATCTATGGCACCGAGTCGCGCATCAAGGTGGCCAACCGCAAGGGGCCGTGGCAGGAGGTGTGGATGCTGATTCATCGTCTGGAAGAGATTCAGACGCCCGGCTTCCAAGAGTTCCTCCAGA
>JAYUGD010000609.1:0-1563 GCA_043767785.1 Zavarzinella sp.
CCCTCAACGCCAAAAATGAGATGGCGAGTCACTCGCCGATGGGTCAGACGGCGGGACGCCCTGGATGGCCGCCCGCAAATGTTCCCGCTTCAATCGGGGGTAGTTGCGAAGAATTTCGTCCTCGGGCATGCCGCCGCCGAGTTCCATGAGAATGTGCTCGACTGTCAGCCGCGTCCCCTTGAAGACGGGCTTGCCGAGCATCACTTCCGGTTGTTCTTCGATGTCGTCTTCCCAGTGAATCGCCATCGGCGATCTCCGTTTCCGTGATTATAGCGGCGGGCCGGAAGGATGGCTCACGCCGGCGGGCCGAAGATGTGGACGAGGATGCCGAGGATTTTGCCGGCTTCCCGCAGGGAGTATTGCTGCGTGTCGATGAACAGCGTCGGCCCCGCCAATTTAAGAAATCGCCACGTTAAGCCGCTGGTCACGACCCCGAACTCCGCCGGGACCGTCGTGCCGTCCTTCTCATTGAACAGGCGAATGGCGACCATTTCGGCGGCGCACTGCCCCAAGCCGGGCGTGAGGTCGTCCCGCTTGGCCTCCACGACGGCGACCAAGGGGCTTCGCAGGTAAAAATACTCGTCAGACCGGGCGACCACGTAATCGCAGTAGCCGGACAAGCCGCGGGCGCGGTCCACGTCCACGGCTTGTCCGGGGAGGACGGTGACCGGCCCGACCGTCCGCCGCTTCGCCTCCGCGAGGAAGGGCGTGATGATAAACTCGCGGCGGGCCGTTTCACTCCCCATGCCGAGGGCGACTTGGGCGAACTCGTCGAGCCAAACTGCCAAAAATGGGGTCGGCTCCAGCGGGGCGACCGCCGCGAACAAGTCGTGGGAGCGGTCCACCGTTAGGCCGAACGCCTCGACGGCGCCTTTTAAATCGAAATCGCTGTACGCCACGACTGCCTCCGCGAATGAACGCTCGCCGTCATCTTACATCATCCGGGACGGCCGCCCCCCCCGCTTCCCTGAAAGAACCGGCCGCCGCGGGCGAACTATCATCAACGGGGCAAGCCCTATTTGACAGCCTTTTCGGGGAGGCTGTATAATCACAGCGTAACCTGTCCCGGCCGGCGGTGTCCTTCCGAGGGATCGCCCCAACCCCGTTGACGGAGCCATCCCCATCTTGCGTCGCACCCCAGGGATTCGTTTCATGGACGTCTCGCTGACCACCGCCGCCCGGCGGCTGACCGCCCCCCTCCTGATGCTGGCCGTCGGCCTCGGGTTCGCCGGGGCCGTTTTCGCCCAAGTTCCGGCGGCGAATGACGGGCTGTTCGTCACGGTGCCCAACCCAATCACGGAGGGGGCGATCAACCAGATCAAGACGGCCGTCGAGAAGGCCAAGACCACGCCGAACCGGAACATCAAGCGCGTGATCTTCGACTTCAACCCGGAAGGCAAAGAAGCGGCCACCGAGAGTTACGGCCCGGCCTACGAGTTGGCGGTCTACATCCGCTCGCTCGTGGCCAATGGCGTCACGCCGACCGCCTTTGTCCACGCCAAGACGACCCGCCACACGGTGCTGCCGGTCATCGCCTGCGAGGAACGGGTCATTTCTTCTGGC
>JAYUGD010000610.1:0-1561 GCA_043767785.1 Zavarzinella sp.
TCATGGGCCACGTGGACCACGGCAAAACGTCGCTGCTGGACCGCATCCGCAAGGCGTACGGGATCGAGTCCAACGTGGTCGCGTCCGAGACCGGGGGCATCACGCAGCACATCGGTGCGTACCACGTGGAGCTCGCCGGTGGCAGGATGATCACCTTCCTCGACACGCCGGGCCACGAGGCGTTCACCAAGATGCGGGCCCGCGGGGCCAACGTGACGGACATCGCCGTCATCGTGGTCGCCGCCGACTCCGGCGTGCAGCCGCAGACGGAAGAGGCCATCGCCCACGCCAAGGCGGCCGGCGTCTCCATCGTCGTGGCCATCAACAAGATGGACATGCCGGGCGCCGACCCGACGAAGGTCGAACGGCAACTCTACAACTTGGAATTGCTGCCGGACACGATGGGCGGGGACGTGCAGTACGTCCGCACCAGCGCCGTCAAGGGCACGGGGATCGACGAGTTGCTGGAGACGCTCGCCCTCGTCGCCGAAATCAAGGACTTGAAGGCGAATGCCCACAAGTCCGGCCAAGGGACGTGTCTCGAAGCGTACATGTCCGGGGACGAGGGCGTGATGGCCACGTGCCTCGTGCAGCAGGGGACGCTCAAGAAGGGGGACGTGATCGTGTGCGGGGCCTCCTACGGCCGCGTCCGCGCCATGTACGACGACTTGGGCCGGCCGATCCTGACGGCTGGGCCGTCCGTCCCGGTGCGCATCACCGGGCTGGACGAGGTGCCGAACGCGGACGACCACTTCCACGTGGTCCCGGACTTGGCCAAGGCCCGCGAGATCTCCGCGGCCCGCAAGATCCGCCAGACCGAGGCCGGGTACAACGTCCGGCAGTCCGTGAAGCTCGAGTCGCTCGGCGACGCGACCAAGGCCAAGATCACCGAGTTGAAGGTGATCCTGAAGGCCGAGGCCCGCGGCTCGGTGGAAGCCATCCGCAAGGAACTGGAAAAGCTGGTCCACGAGGAAGTGCGGGTGCGGGTGCTGCACGCCGGCATCGGGGCCATCACCGAGAGCGACGTGCAACTGGCGCTGGCGTCCCCGCTGGACACGCTGGTGGTCGGGTTCAACGTGGTCCCGGACAACGAGGCGATCCGGCTGGCGGACGAGCGGGACATCCCGCTCCGCGAGTACCAGATCATCTACAAGTTGACGGCCGACATCAAGGCGGCGATGGAAGGCAAGCTCAAGCCCGAAGAGCGCGTCATCCACTTGGGCCGGGCCTTGGTCCGCGAGACGTTCAAGATCAGCAAGGTGGGCACGATCGCCGGGTGCTACGTCACGCAGGGGACGATCGGGCGCAGCGCGAAGATCCGCCTCATCCGCGAGGGCATCGTGGTGTTCCCGCAGGGCGAGCGGACGGCCAGCCTGGACTCCTTGAAGCGCTTCAAGGACGACGTGCGCGACGTGAAGGAAGGGTACGACTGCGGGATCAAGCTCGCCGGGTACGACGACATCAAAGTCGGCGACGTCATCGAGGCATTCCGCATCGAGCACGTGCAGCGGACATTAGAATAGGATTCATTGCAAATTTCAAATTGCAGATTGCAAATTGA
>JAYUGD010000611.1:0-12545 GCA_043767785.1 Zavarzinella sp.
AACTTCGCCGGGTCGGCCGCCGCCAGCCGGGCGACCCACTCCCGCACGCGCCGCGTGACGACGCCGCAGTTCTCTTCGCTCACTTGGTCCAGCACGATCCACGCATCGACGGCGTCCCACGTCGCTTCCAACAGCCGGATCAACTCGTCTTCCACGGCGGCCGGCGTCGGCCGGCGGTTCTTGATGTCGAGCCGGTTCAATTCCTCGGGGAGTTGCCCGACCCGGTTCAGCATCGGCTTCGTGTACGTCGGCGTGCGGGCGCCGGGACAATTCACGAGGCCGTCGAGCGACACGCCCGGCATTCGCCGCAACGCCTGCCGTAACTCGTACCCTTCGCCGTCGTCGCCGATCAGGGCGACCGGGCGAATGTCGCCGACGCCGAGGGCCACCAGATTGTTGATGACTGTCCCCAACGCCCCGGGGTTGGACCGCACGCCGGTGATCTGGTAGGCGTCCAACCCCGTCTCGATGGACGGCTCCGTGCGGGCCGCGTCGATGTCCAGGTAGCGGTCCAGAAACAGGTCGCCGATCAGGCCGACCCGGCGGCGCGGGACGGCGTCCAACACTTGATCGACGAGCGCGGGCGTGAGCATGGGATTTACCTCCCTGTATGGTGTATTGGCCGGCCGGCGGCGAAGCCGAGCCGGCGCCCGCGTTTGGCGGCCGGCCCAAGATTCTCCTTCACCTTCCCGGCCGCAGCGGGTATCATCCACTTCCCGCCGGTGTCCCCGTTCCAAGGGCCGTCTCTCATGTCGAACTTCCGCCGTTGCCTTGCCCTGTTGTCTCTCGTGGCCGGGTTGGTCTCGCTCGCCGTCCACCAAGGAACCGCGACCGCCCAGCCGAAGGCGACGCCGATCACCGTCGCCCCGCAGGCCCCGACGATCAACGCGGCCCTCCCGCTCGGCGTGGCCCGCGGGCAGGCGCTGGAACTGACGCTGACGGGCACGAACTTGGCCGACCCGACCGGGCTCTGGACGTCCTTCCCGGCGAAAGTGACGATCCCCGCCGACATGAACAACGGCAAGGACGCGGCCAAGGTCCGCGTGAAGATCGAAGTCCCCGCCGACGCGCCGCTCGGCTTCCACTCGCTGCGGCTGGCGACCAAGGCCGGCGTCAGCAACGCCCGCCTGTTCTGCGTGGACGAGTTCCCGCAACTGGACGAAGTCGCGGGCAACGGGACCAAAGAGAAGGCCCAAGTCGTCCCCGTGCCGGGCGTCGTCGTCGGCCGGGTGGACGCGGAGCAGAGCGACTTCTTCAAGTTCACGGCCAAGCCGGGCCAACGGCTCACCGTCGAGGTGATCGCCCGCCGGCTCGGGTCGGCGCTCGACCCGATGCTCAAGCTGTACGACGCCAAGACCCTGCGCGAGATGCCCGGCTTCTACAGCGACGACGAACCCGGCTTGCAGTCCGACGCCCGGCTGACGAAGACGTTCCCGTCCGGCGGGGACTTCCTCGTGGAAGTGCGCGACGCCCGGCACTTGGGCGGCCCCGAGTCGTACTACCGCCTGCGCATCGCGGACGTGGCGAACGCGATGGCCGCCATGCCGGCCGCCGTCCAACGCGGGCAGAAGGCGAGCGTGACCTTCGTCGGGAAGGACGTGGCCGGCGTCGCCCCTGTCGAGGTGACGATGCCGGCCGACGGCCAAGCTGTGAGCGTCGCCCCGAAAGGCCCCGGCGGGTCCGGCTGGCCCGTGCCGGTCATCGGCAGCGACATCAAGGAGATCGTCGAAGTCGAGCCGAACAACGACATCGCCAAGGCCCAGCGCGTCGAGTTGCCGGTCGGCATTACCGGCCGCTTCCTGGAGAAGCAAGACCTCGACTGTTTCATCTTCGCCGCGAAGAAGGGGGTGAAGTACACGGCCACCGCCGAGACGTACGAGATCAACTCCCCGGCCGAAGTGTACTTGATCGTGAAAGACGCCAAGGGCGCCGAGTTGGCGAAGAGCAACCCGGCCAACACGCCGGCGAAGGCGGAGTTCACCCCGCCGGCCGACGGCGACTTCGTGGTCGTCGCCGAACATTTGAACTACGCGCACGGCCCCGTCGAAGTGTACCACCTGACCATCGAGCCGAGCGAGCCGGACTTCGCCGTGTCGCTGATGCTGGACCGCTTCGAGGCGGCCCCCGGCGGCACGACGGTCATCCCCGTGGCCGCCCTGACGCGCAACGGGTACGCCGGCCCGGTCGAGCTGAGCGTCGTCGGCGCCGGCTTCGAGGGGACGACGACAATCACCACCGCCGCCCCGGCCGTGCCGCCCGCCCCGCCGGTCCCGGGCGCGCCCGTGGGATTGCTGCCGCTGACCGTGAAGCCCGGCACGGCCGCCGGGGCGTATGAAATCCGCGTGACGGCCAAGGCGACGATCAACGGCAAAGTCGTCACCCGCTACGCCACCGTGACGGACATCGTGAAGGCCGGCCTGAACGGCCTCGGCTTCCCGCCGCGCGAAATGCTCACCTCGCTCGGCGTGGCCGTCATCCCGGCCCCGACGTTCGCCCTGACAATGAAACTCGTCCCCGCCGAAGCCGCGAAGGGAACCCCGGCCAACCTGACGGTGACGGCCACGCGCGCCGCCGGCTTCGCCGAGGAAATCGCCCTCGCCCCCATCGGCCTGCCGGCGACCGTGACGCTGGCCGTGAAGCCGATCCCGAAGGGGGCGACCGAAGTCGTCATCCCCCTGACCGCCGCCCCGGCCGCCGCCGTCGGCCCGGTGAGCTTCACCCTCCGCGGCACCGCGAAAGCCGCCGGCAAAGACGTGGCCGCCTACGCCGCCCCGCTGACGGTCGCGGTCGTGGAGCCGAAGAAGGTAGAACCGAAGAAGGAAGAGCCGAAGAAAGTGGAACCGAAGAAGGAAGAGCCGAAGAAAGTGGAGCCGAAGAAAGAGGAACCCAAAAAGGTCGAACCGAAGAAGGAAGAGCCGAAGAAAGAGGAACCCAAAAAGGTCGAACCGAAGAAGGAAGAGCCGAAGAAGAAGTAAAACGAGAGGGCCGGCTTCGGCCCGTTGTTCGACTCGCGAGACCGCATGAGCCATTCCCCCTCTCCGCCGCCTGAGCCGTCGGCCTCGCCAGCCGATGACTTGGCCACCGCATTGCCGGACGCCGGACCGGACGCCGGCGCCGAGACGTTAGGGAGTCCCGCCGCCGGGGGGGCGGGGCCGAACGCCGACATGCCGCGACGCATCGGCGACTACACGATTCTCCGCGTCCTCGGCGAAGGGGGGATGGGCACGGTCTACTTGGGCGAGGACATGCGCCTCGGGCGGAAGGCGGCCGTCAAGACCATGAAGCCGGACTTGGCGGCCAGCCCGGCGAATCGGGCGAGGTTCGCCCGAGAGGCGCGGGCGGCGGCGGCCGTGGAGCACGACCACATTGTCCCCGTCTGGCAAGTCGGGGAGGCCGCGGACGGCAGTCCGTACATCGCCATGCCGTTCTTGCAGGGCGAGTCGCTGGAAGCCCGGCTCAAGCGGGAGCCGGTCCTGCCGCCGGACCTCCTGTTGCAAGTGGCCCGCGAAGTGGCCGACGGCTTGGCCGCCGCCCACGCCCGCGGGCTGGTCCACCGCGACATCAAGCCCGCGAACATTTGGCTCGAAGGCGACCCGGAGTCCGCGGACCCGGCCGCCCACGTTCGTCGCAGCAAGATCCTCGACTTCGGGCTGGCCCGGTCCGCGGCCGACGACGACGCGCACGTCACAACCAGCGGGGCCATCCTCGGCACGCCGGCCTTCATGGCCCCGGAGCAGGCGGCCGGCGAGGCCGTGGACCACCGGGCCGACCTCTTCAGTCTGGGCGTCACGCTGTACCGCATGGCCACGGGGAAACTGCCGTTCGCCGGGGCGAACACAATGGCCGTGCTGACCGCCTTGGCGACCGTCTCCCCGCCGCCGGCCCGCCGCCTCAACCCCGCCGTTCAGCCGGCCGTTTCCGACTTGATCGACCGCTTGATGTGCAAAGACCCGGCCGGGCGCCCGCAAACGGCGGCCGAAGTCGCGGCGACGGCCCGGCGCATCGCGGCCACGCCGGTGGCGCCGGCCGCGATCTCGGAAGTCACCGCCCTGTTTGAACCCGAACCGGCCCCCAAGCCGTCGGCCCGCCGCGGCCGGTTGGCGTTGTTGGCCGCCCTAGCCGCGCTGTCGCTCGTCCCCGCCGGGTGGTGGTTGGCGAACATGTTGCGGCGAGACACGGCCCCGGTTGTCGCCCCCGTCGCGGCGGCAGACGACCCGGACCGGACGGCGGCCGAGTACGTGTTGTCGATCGGCGGCAGCGTCCGCGTCGAAGGTCGGCCGGGGGACATTACATCGCCCGCCGACCTGCCGGCCGAGGCGTTCCAATTGACATGGGCGAGTTTTCTCGACAATCCGCGGGTGACGGACGCCGGCTTGGCCCACTTCAAGGGCTGCAAGAATCTGCTTGTTCTCGACCTCACGCGCACGGCGGTCACGGACGCCGGCTTGGTCTACTTCAAAGACTGCGACCAACTGACGGACTTAATCTTGAACCTCACGGGGGTGACGGACGCCGGCTTGGCCCATTTCAAGGGGTGCAAAAAAATTGTGCAACTTGCCGTGGGCGGGTGCCCGGCGGTGACGGACGCAGGCTTAGCGCATGTCGCGGACTGCCGGTTTTCGACGCTCGTTCTGAACAACACACGGGTGGGGGACACCGGGGTGGCCCGCCTCAATGACCTCTCGGCGCTGACCATCTGCACCCTGTGGGACACGCCGGTGGGGGACGCGAGCGTGGCCCGGCTTGCGGCGGCCAAGAATCTGTTCGCCCTGCAATTGAACGGCACGCGCGTGACCGACGCGGGCGTGGCCCGACTCGCAGACGCCAAGAATCTGACGGAACTCTGGCTCCACCAGACGGCGGTCACGGCCCCGATGATCGAACACCTCCGCCGGGCGTTGCCGGCGTGCAAGATCAAGTGGGACGGCGGCCTCATTGACCCGGCGGCAAGCCTCGACGCAGACCGGGCGGCGGCCGAGTACGTGCTTTCCCTCGGCGGCGGCGTCAAAATCGACGGACTGCCGACGGAGATCAAAGCCGCCGCCGACCTGCCGCGGGGGGCGTTCCAATTGACGGGAGTCAATCTGGACGCGAACAAGCAAGTCACCGACGCGGGCTTGGCCCGGCTCAAGGATTGCAAGAACCTGGCGAAGCTCGACTTGGGCCGCACCGCCGTGACGGACGCCGGGCTGGCCCATTTCAAGGGCGGCAAGAACTTGACTTCCTTGGTGCTGCAACACACGGCGGTGTCGAACGCCGGGCTGGCGAACTTCAAGGACTGCGTAGGGCTAACCCAACTCACCTTGGACCTCACGGCGGTGACGGACGCCGGCTTGGCCCCGTTCGTGGCCTGCAAAAACCTGATGTACCTCGGCCTGATGGGCACGGCGGTGACGGACGCGGGCTTGGCCCGCGTCAAGGACTGCAAGAACTTGACGGGCCTTTTCCTCAGCGGTACGGCGGTGACGGACGTGGGGCTGGCCCACTTCAAGGGCTGTAAAAATCTACAGTACCTGTGGCTCGGCCAAACGAAAATCACGGACGACGGGCTGGCGAATTTCAAGGATTGTGAAGCCCTCACGAACCTCATCCTGTGGGACACCGGCGCCGGCGACGCGGGGCTGGCCCATTTCAAGAATTGCAAGAACTTGACGGGCCTCAACCTGAAGCAGACGAAAGTCACCGCCGCGAAGATCGCCGAGTTAAAGAAGGCGCTGCCGACGTGCAAGATCGAGTGGGACGAGACGTGACGCCGGTCGCCGGCGCCTGATCTCCTAGAATGGCGACGGGCCGCGGCGCTGTCTTGGCGCCGGCGGCCCCACCCATTTTGAAAAGGCAAATCACATGGCGCCGGCCGCCGCGAAGGTTCTCCCCGCTGACCGTCTCTCGCTGAAAGACCGCCTCTCCCGGCTCACCTTTATTGACGCCTGCAAGCTGCTCGGGCCGGAGGGCCGGCAACTGATTAACCGCAACGCGAACGTCTGGCCGATCAGCATCCAAGACGACGTGCATTTCACGAGTGACCTGTTGCGGGTGCGGTTCCCGGTGAGACCCGGCGAGGCGCCCGTGACCGTCACCGTTACGCCGAGTCCGGCGGCCCGCCAGCAACTCCTCTTCCATTGTGACTTTTGCAAAAACGCCTGCGACCACGCGGCGGCCGTGTTCTCGCTGGTGCTGGAAGAAAAGACGGCCCTCGGCTTGGCCGTCGCCCCGCCGGAACGGCAGCCGGTCGAAAGTCTGACCGAGGAGGACTTGGTCAAACAGGCCGTCGCCGACCGGGAGTTGCGGGCGCGCGAAGAAATGATGACGGTCAAGGGCGCAAACGCCAAACAACCGTGGGCCGATTACACCGTCACCAACAAACTGAGCGGCAAGACCTACCGCGTGACCCTGCGCGGGTTCGAGCCGGGCAACTCCTTCTGCACCTGCCCCGACTTTCGCAAGAACACGCTGGGCACCTGCAAACACATCATCAAGGTGTCCGGCGTCGTGCGGCGGAAGTTTTCCGCCGACGAGTTGCGGAAGCGGTTCCGGCCGTCCCAGCTTGAATTGCATCTCCAGTACGCCGGCGACGTGACCCTGCGCCTGGTGGTCCCCGACCGCCTCGACGACGAGTCGGCCAAGATCGTCGCCCCGCTGCGGGACAAGGCGATTGAGAACCTGCCCGACTTGTTGAAGCGGCTGAAAAAACTCCAGCAGTTGGAACGCGAGGTCGTGGTGAGTCCCGACGCGGAGGAGTTCATCCAGCAGCGGATGGCGCAGGAACGGCTGCGCGCGGTGACGGCCGACATTCGCTTGGACCCGGAACGCCACCCGCTGCGGACCGCGTTGCTCAAGGCGCCGTTGCTGCCGTATCAACTGGATGGCATCGCGTTCGCCGTCGGCGCGGGCCGGGCGATCCTCGCGGACGACATGGGCCTCGGCAAGACCATCCAAGGCGTCGGCGTGGCCGAGTTGCTCGCCCGCGAGGCGGAGATCCGCAAGGTGCTTGTCATTTGCCCGGCGTCCCTCAAGTCGCAGTGGCGGAACGAAATCCACAAGTTCTGCGGCCGGGACGTGCAGTTGATCGCCGGGGCCGTCGCCGAGCGGGCGGACCAGTACGCGAACGACTGCTTCTTCACCGTCTGCAATTACGAGCAGGTGCTGCGCGACCTCACCGCCATCGAGGCGACGCCGTGGGACTTGATCATTCTGGACGAAGGCCAGCGGATCAAGAACTGGGAGGCGAAGACGAGCCGGGTCGTGAAGAGCCTGCGGTCGAAGTTCGCGCTGGTGCTGTCGGGCACGCCGTTGGAGAACCGGCTCGACGACCTGTACTCGGTCGTGCAGTTCGTGGACGACCGCCGGCTCGGGCCGGGCTTCCGCTTCTTCAACCGGCACCGCGTCGTCGACGAGAAGGGCAAGGTGCTGGGCTACAAGAATCTCGGCGAACTGCGGGAGGCCCTGAAGCCGGTCCTCCTGCGGCGGACGCGGGACAGCGTGCGGCTCGAACTGCCGCCGCGCACCACCGAAATCATCCGCATCACGCCGACGGACGAACAACTCACCGCCCACGCCGGCCACATGCAAAAAGTGGCCGCCATCACGCGGAAGCGGTTCCTCACGGAAATGGACCTTCTGCGGCTGCAAAAAGAACTGCTGATGGCCCGCATGGTGGCCGACAGCACGTTCCTCGCCGACAAGCAGAACCCGCCCGGCTACTCCAGCAAACTGGTTCAACTGGACGACCTGCTCGGCCAACTGTTCGCGGAGGAGGGCCGCAAAGTCATCCTCTTCTCCGAGTGGACGACGATGCTCGACCTCATCGAGCCGCTGCTCCAAAAGCGGGACGTGGCGTTCGTCCGGCTCGACGGGAGCGTCCCGCAAAAGCAGCGGGAGGGGCTGGTTCACCACTTCCAAACTGTACCGACGTGCGGGGTGTTCCTGACGACCAACGCCGGATCCGTCGGCCTCAACCTCCAAGCGGCCAACACCGTGATCAACGTCGATCTGCCGTGGAACCCGGCCGTCCTCGAACAGCGCATCGCCCGGGCGCACCGCATGGGCCAGACGCAGCCCGTGCAGGTCTTCATCCTCGTGACCGAGCAGACCATCGAGGAGAACCTGCTGGCGACGATCGCCGCCAAGAAAGACCTGGCCCTGGCGGCGCTTGACGTCGATTCGGACGTGGACCACGTGAAGTTGCAAAGCGGCATGGAGGAATTGAAGAAGCGGTTGGAAGTGCTGCTCGGCTCCCGCCCCGAGGCGCCGGTGAAGGAGGCGATGAAGGAACAAGTGACCGCGGAGACCGCCCGCCTCAACAGCCCGCAACGCGAAAGCATCGCCGCCGCCGGCGGGGAACTGTTGGGCGCCGCCTTCAAACTCTTGGGCGCGCTGGTAAACCCGGCCTCATCGGCCCCGCCGCCGGACGCCCTCGTCGCCAGCTTGCGCTCCGGTCTGGAAGCCCTCGTCGAAGGCGGCGACAAGCCCCGCCTGACGATCACCCTCCCCGACCGGGCGACCTTGGACCTGCTCTCGCAATCACTGGCCCGCCTGCTGTCCGCGGCGGCCCCGCCGCCGATTTCGAGTTGACCCCCGCCCCACCGGGCCGACCGCTGACACCAGGAGTTACCGTGACACTACCCGTTATCCATCTGGTTCGCCACGGGGAGACCGAGTGGTCGGCCGCCGGCCGGCACACGGGCCTCACGGATGTGCCGCTCACCGCGCGCGGCGAGCAAGCCGCCGCCCGGTTGGGGGTTCGCCTGCGCGGGTTGGTCGGGCTGCCGGCGTTCACCAGTCCGCTGCAGCGCGCCAGCCGGACGGCCGCCTTGGCCGGGTTCGGCGCGGCTACGGCGGACGGCGATTTGGTCGAATGGAATTACGGCGAGTACGAGGGAATCACCACGGCCGCCGTCCGCGAACAGCGACGGGACTGGGAACTGTTCCGCGACGGCTGCCCCGCCGGCGAGACCGTTTCCGACGTGGCCGCCCGGGCCGACCGTGTCATCGCCCGGCTCCGTGGCTTGGGGACCGACGCCGTGGTCTTCGCCAGCGGCCACCTGTTGCGGGTACTGGCCGCCCGCTGGCTCGGCCTCGCCACGGATCACGGCCGCCTGTTGGCCCTGGACACCGCCACCGTCAGCCGCCTCGGCTACTACCACGAACTGACCGAGCCGTGCCTGCGGCTGTGGAACGACGCCGGGCACTTGGAAGACTGATTGGCGGCCGGCCTCACTTCCCCATCGCGTGAATCGTGTTGTGCAGCGTGCCCGTGACGGCCCGGCCGTCGGCCCCTTTCACGCGGTACTTGACCTCCATGCCCCAAGTCGGGGCGAGGGCGGGGAGGTCGAGGCGGACGGTTTTGCCGTCGGGGGAGACGGTCGCTTTTGAGACGGGCAGGGGCTTTTCATCGACGTGGTTGGAGCCGTAGTTTTGGGTGCGTTTGAGGCCCCAGACGTTGATTTGGTAGTTCTTGGGATCGGCGGCGCTGGCGGGGTCGAGGGCGTCCGTGAAGGTGACTTCCACGCCGGTCGCCGTCGCCTTCAGGCCCACCGGAAGGTCGGCGGGCTTTCCAGTGTAACGGACGCGGTAGAAGCCGCCGGGGACCGTCTGGTTGCCGGCCCACGCGAACATGCCACAGGTGTAGAGTTGGCCGTCGGCCGGGTGGAAGCGGCCGCGCATGACGCCGGTCGGGAACGGCGGCAACGGCAGGGCGACCATTCCGCCTTGGGCTTGGCCGTTCACGGTCTCGTGGGGCACGACGAAGATTTTGCCGGCGCCGTAGGAGATGTTCAGCAGCGAGCCTTTGAGCGGCCCCCACTTCTCGGATGTCACCCACAGCAGTTCGGCCGGGGAGCGGTCGAAGGCGTTGGTGATCCAGCAGAGGGGTTGTTTCATCGCCGCGTCGGACGTGTCGGTGATGTCCGTGTAGCCCCACATGTTGCCGTAGAAGCCGCCCTTCTCGACAAGGTTGATGCGGTTCTTCGGCGTCCAGAAGCCTTCTTGGTCGGTGACGAAGAACGTCCCGTCCGGGTTCAGGCAGACGCCGTTGGCGGCGCGGAAGCCGGTCGCCAGAATCTCGGTCGTCGCGCCGTCCTTGCTCACCTTCAACAGCGTGCCGTGGTGCGGAACGAGGGCCGGCAGGGCGTGCCGGCCGCTCTTGGCGTAGTAGAAGTTTCCGGCCGCGTCCGTCTGCAAGCCCATCGCGAACTCGTGGAAGTGTTCCGTCACTTGATGGTCGTTGTTGAAGCACTCGTAAAAGTCCGTCTCACCGTCGCCGTTGAGGTCATGCAGTTTCACGATCTGGTCCCGGCAACAGACGAACACGGCCCCGTCGCGGAGCTTCAACCCGAGCGGCTGGAACAGGCCGGACGCGATGCGCTGCCACGTCAGGCCGGCGGCGGGGTTGTCGATGCCGCCCACCAGCCACACGTCGCCGTCCCAGGAGCAGACGAACATCTTCTTGCCGTCCGGGGAGAAGTCGAACCCGGTCAGGCGAAGCTGGGCGTTCCACGGGTTGCGCTCCGGCAACGCGAACGTGTCCACGGCGAACGGGCCGTCGTCTTTGCCGATGGCGACGGTCGTTTTCAAAACCTCCGGCCAGCGTTTCGGGCCGCCGTGCGTCAGCGGTTCCAGCGGCCGGGGAAGCGGGGATTCCTTGGCGAACACCGTCAACACTTCCGCGTCCCCTTTCGCGGTCAACAGCTTCACCCGCGTCGGCGTGGCCCCGGCCGGGACGTGGAGGACCGTGAAGCCGTCCCGTTCTTCGAGTGTTGCTTTGGCGTCACCGATCACGGCCGTGGCCACGCCGATCGGGGCGACGCGGGTGAGCAGGTCGCGGGACGACTTGCCGATGTCGAGCGTGCGGGTGAAGACGACGGCTTGCTTCGCGTCGAGTTCCGCGCCCGCCAGTTCCAACACCGGGGCGTCGCCGACCGTGTACGCGATGATGGTCTGGTCGCCGAAGCTGTACACGCCGCGGAATGCTGTCCACGCCTTCGGCAGCGGGCCATACGGCCGTTTGTCGCGGCCGAGGAAGCGCGGGTCTTTGAAACTTCCGGTCGCCGGGTCGGCCCAGCCGGGGCCGACGGGGTTGGCGAATTGGACCTCGCCCGCGAGCTTCGGGTGGACTTGGTGCTGGCCGTTGAAGTGGATGCCCTTCCAGTCGATGAAGCCCTCGCCGGCCCACGCCGCCGCGTAGCGCATCGTGTCGTGGTCGAACAGCGCCCAGTGCTTGCCGCGGGACACGCCGCCGGCCCCGGCGTCGAGCCGGACGGCGATGCCCTTGTACGCGATGTTCGGGCCGGCCCCGCCAACTTCGTAGGTGTTCATCAGGCTGGGGCCGTAGTCCATCGCCGCCCACGGCTCCACGTTCACGGCAACCGGCCCGAACGTCGCCCCCTTGGGGAGCTTGGCGAGGTAGGCCGCGTCTGCCGTCGCGTACTGCGTCGGGTTGTGCGGCTTCAGGTACGTCTCGCGCAGGTAGTGGATCAGGTCGTACTTTTGCCGCGGCACCATCCACGTCTGCGGGGCCATGAGGCCGTAGCCGCGGGTCAGGGTCTGGTACAAACTGTGCGGGTCGCTCCCGTTCTTGAAGACGTGCGCGGCGAAGCGCGGCGAGGTCGGCAGCGAGCCGGGTTGGTCCTTCGTGCCGTGGCAATTCGCGCAGACGCGGGCGTAAATCGCCTCCCCGCGGCGAAGGGCCTTGTCGTCCCACCTCAGAATGAAGCCCGCGTGGTCGATGTCTTTTTCGTACTCGGGGATGACGAGCGCCGTCACCGCCGGCCGCAGTTCCTTCGCCCGCGTCGGGCCGCCCGCGGTGACTTCGATGAGGTACTTCACGAGGTCGAGGAATTGTTGCCGGTCGGACAGGAGGTTCACCAGCCCGTCGGGCATCAGCGAGTTCTTCACCGCCGTCCGCTTCTCGATGTCGGCAACGGGAATGGTGAATCGCTTGCCGTTCGCGGCGGGGTCAATCAGCGTGACGGCCCCGGCCTTCTCCTCGGCGATCAGCCCGGTGAGTGTCTTGCCGTCCGTCGTGTTGAGGACGACCGTTTCGTACCCCTTCTTGACGACCTTGGATGGGAATAGGACGGATTCGACAAGGTACTCGGCCGTCGCCTCCTTGCCCGCCTTGGCGATATCCGGCCCGAGTTGGGTTCCGGCGTCGGCGTCGTGACACTTCGCACAAGTGAGGAACGGCTGGAAGAACAACACCGCCCCGCGCCCGGCGTCGCCGCGCTCGCGGGCGGCCTTCGCTAATGCGGGGACGGGTTCATGGGTGAGGGCGTCGTGGAGGGACGGCGGCTCGGCGGCGGGGGCGACGGCGGCGAGGGAGAGAAGGAGGGTCAAGAGGCGAGAGAGCATCGGTGATCCTAAATTCGGTACCATGTGAAACCCCGTTTAGCCGCGACGCGGAGTCTTCGGAGCGGAGCGCGGCCTTGCTCACATCAATCACTCTTGCCCCACCCAGACATAGCCCGCTGCGCAAGCAAGGGTCGGCGACCTCCATGGGCGCCGACTTCCCGATGCGAGCTGTCGCTGCCCCTTGCTTGCGCAGCGGG
>JAYUGD010000612.1:0-1560 GCA_043767785.1 Zavarzinella sp.
TCCGAGCTTGTGCAAAAATCGTCGTCGCGCCATGAATGAGACAAAGAACCTTGGGTGAGCGAGTCCGCCGGGCGTACTCGCCGGGGTTCCGGCGCTCCAACCGTGGTTTTCGAGGGCTTCCGGGGCCGCCCGGAAGCCCTCGCCCGCCCTTTCCGGCCCGTTTCACGGCGCCGGGCGCGCACCCTCCCCCCGGTTGGCCGCCGCCGACACGATTCTCCCGAAATTGTGGGCGACCGCGTGCCACAGCAACACCGTCCGCACCTTGGCGAGGCCGCGCACCGTCACCCGGTACAGATTCCGGTTCCGCACTTGGGCGTTTACCCATTCCGCCGTGCTCGCCCGCCGCTTGTAGGTCGCCTTCGCCTCCGGCGTCTTCATCCGCGCCCGCCACGCGGCCGTCTCGTCCGTGTCCCCCTTCTTCCGGGCGTGCGGGTCTTTCCCCGCCGCCGTCTGTTTTTCGGCGTCCTTCACCGGCGTGTACACCGCCGTCCCCTTCGACTGCGCCGCGTCGATGGCCTCCAGCACGGCGAAGCCCCCGTCGACCAGCATCTCGGCCGGCCGCGCCCCGAACCGCTCCGCGATCTGCTCGAGCATCGGCAGCATCTGGTTCGCGTCGGTCCCCGCGGTGGTCACCGCCACCCCGACGATGGCCCCGCCGACGGTGGTCGTGGCGAACTGGGCGTTGAACGCCGGCCGGTACCCCCCGTCCGGCATCTTCATCTTCCGCGCCGCCGGGTCGGTCGTCGACGCCCGCAATTTCTCCGGCTCGGACTGGCGGCTCGGCGCCCGCCCCGCGTTCTGCTTGTGCAAATCCCCCAGGACCGACAGCGCTTCTTTCACGCGCGTCTCCCGCTCCCCGGCCGCCCGTTCCCGGGCCGCCCGCGACCGCCGGGCGGCCGCCCCGCCGTCCTCGGCCGTCTGGTTTTCCAGGGCCTTCACTTGTTGCCCCGCTTCCTCCAGGCATTTCTCCAGGGTCGGTTGCCGCCGGAACGACGACGCCCCGGCCGACGCCCGCACCCGCATCCCGTCTTGGGCCACTTGCGTCAGCGACACCACCCCCGCGGCCAGCAGTGTCCCCACCGTCTCCGTCAACAGTTGGCTCAGGAAGTCCCCGTGCCCGGTCCGGAAGTCCGACAGCGTGTGATACCCGATCTCCAACCCGCCGGCCAGCCACCGGTACACGAGGTGGTGTTGGGTCAGTTCCTCCAACTCGCGGCTCGCCCCCACCCCCTCGACGGTGGCGTACAGCCACAGGCCCAGCAACACCCGCGGGTCGAACGCCGGAGCCCCGGCCCGGCCGGGCACGGCGTCGATTTTCGCCAGCAACGGCGACACGTCCAGCCCTTCCACGAACGCCCACACGGACCGCGCCGGGTGTTCGGGGGGACGCAACTGGTCGAGCGACTCCGTCCGCAGTTCCCCTTGGTGGCGGTTGGCGTGGCGGAGGCGACGGGCCGGCGGAGTCATGGCACACTCGTGACGTACAATGGCGGTGTCTCCACCATAGCGCGGCCCGCGAATCCTGTCGCCCCCGCCGGCCGATTTTTGCACAAGCTCTCC
>JAYUGD010000613.1:0-4654 GCA_043767785.1 Zavarzinella sp.
CCCACGGCCTGCTGCTGCATTACTTGCTGACGGGGGACCATGCCTCCCGTGAGGCATGCATCGGCCTGGCCCAATGGGTGATCGACATGGACGACGGCCGCAAGACCGTCTTCAAGTGGCTCACCACGGCCTATACCGGCGTCGCCACCGCCAGCCGGTCGCCCGATTACCACGGGCCGGGCCGCGGGTCAGGCAATTCACTCGCCGCCCTGCTCGACGGCTTACGCCTGACGGGGGACCGAAAGTACCTGACCAAAGCCGAGCAGATCATTCGCCGCGTGATCCACCCCGAGGACGACATTCAACGACTGGTCGGCATGACGCGCGACGGCAAAACCTACGTCGACGCCGAGAACCGCTGGTTCTACGTCATGTTCCTGCAAGCCCTCGGCGAGTATCTGGACTTGAAGGCCGAGCGCGGCGAGCTGGACGAGATGTATGCCTTCGCCCGCGCCTCTCTGTTGCACTATGCCCGCTGGATGGCGGCCAACGAATATCCATATCTGGACCGGCCCGAGATCCTCGAATACCCCACGGAAACGTGGGTCGCGCAAGACATGCGCAAGTGCGAGGTGTTCCAGTTCGCCGCCCTTCACGCGGAGGGGGACGAGCGGCGGTTGTTCTCAGAGAAGGCAGAAGAGTATTTTCGGTACGTCACGCGGAAGCTGCCGGCGATGCCGACGAAGACGTTGTGTCGGCCGGTGGTGTTGTTGCTGCGTTTCGGCTGGAGTCGGTTCTGGCACCGCAAGCATCCGGAAGACACGCGGCCCGAACCGCAAACGGCCGTTGTGACGTTCGCGCCGAAAGAGGCGTTCGTCCCGCAGAAAGTGGGCGCCGTGAAGCGGGCGAAACTGCTCGCGGCGGCGACGGCCCTCCTCGGATTGCTCGCGGCCGTCGCGTTGGCCGTCTATCTCATTCGCTGACCGCGTCGAGTCGGCCGCGGATCACCTTCGCGGGCACGCCGCCGGCGATCACCATTTCCGGCACCGGCTTGGTCACGACGGCCCCGGCCGCGATGACGGAGTGCGCCCCGACGTCGGCCATCACGACGGCCCCGCTCCCGATCCAGCAATCTTCCCCGATCACGACCCGCGTGAATTCCCCCACTTGCAAGCGAATGGGGGTATTCACGTCGGCAATGCCGTGCATGCGCGCGCCACTGAGGATGTGGACGCCCGTGGCGATCAACGTGTCGCGCTCGATGCGGACATTCCCGAGACTGCAAAACGGGCCGATGTAAACGTTCTCGCCGATCCACGCATCCGTCTTGGAGAAGATCGTCCCGAAGCCGACGGCCGCGGACGGGTGACAGTGTTTGACCGTCCATCTCAAGAAGGCGCCACGCAGGTATTGCCCTGAGACGCCGGGAAGGAGGGAGAGCAGTTGCGTGGACCCTTCCAACGCCCGGTCTTTGCCGAGCAACGGAACCTTGAGGACATGGACGAACAAGACCGGGCTGACCGCCACGGTGGCCGCCCCGCGGAGCATCACTTTAGCGACGGCCTTGAGGGACGTGTTCATCCCGCGGACACCGCGGCTTGCGGCCGGAGGCGCACTTGAATGATCGCCCACAACTGAATGCCCAGCCCGGCGATCAAGTAGAACGGCTCGAACGTTTCGAGGGACAGGAAGATGCACCCGAACGCGAACGAGAGCAAACTGCCCTCCACGCCGCACGCGATGGTGTACGCCAAATCCGCGTCGCGGTCGCGCAGCCCCGCCGTCCTTTCTAAATGCCACAGGTCGCCGGTGACGAACCGCCCGACGGCGGTGAAGAACGCCCCCGTCGTCACAGACCCGGCGATGGAATGCCGCACGCGGCGGCAGCAATAGAGCGTGGACACGATAATCGAGGCATATCCGAACAGCCCCACGAAGCCCGAGTCGGCGGCGATTTGCAGGTAGGTGGAGTGGATCACCCGGCCCTCCTCGTCGGCCCCGTAGTCGAACGTGTAAAGGGGGCTGTTGCGAACGCCAAGGCCGAGCAACGGGTGCTCCTCGGCCATCCGCCACGCGATCGCCCACGTCGTCTTGCGGCTGTTGGCGCTCCCGTCCTGTTCGTGTTCGCTGATGGAGCTGAACCGCTCGACGATTTCCTTACCCGCCATGACCGGCAGCGCCGCCAGCCCGAGCGCGGCCATCACCACCAAATCCTTGTGCCGCTTCACGCGGAGAAAATACAGCGGCGACACGATGAGAGTGGCGAGCATCGCCCCGCGGGATTGTGACAGCATGATGCTGTGGACGGTGAGCGCGATCAGGACCGGGAACAGCCACCGCGACCAGTGCCGGATGCCGTCCCACGCGAACAAGCACAGCGGGATGCCCATGCTCAGGAGCAGGGCCGCCCCATTGTTGTCCAGCCCGCAAAAGCCCTGCTTGTAAATGAAGTTGTACTGGCCGTTCAAGAAATAAATTTCGTTGATCTCGTACGCGACGTACCCGAGGGCGAGCGCCGTGGCTAAGAGCAGCACCCACGCCTGGCGGACGTTGACCATCACGAGCGACGTGATGAGAAACATCAGGAATATCTTCTTGTAATCGGAGTAGACCGGCTCCGCCACATCGATGTTGTGGGCGTTCAGGTACGACAGAGTGATCCAGAAGGCGAAGAAGGCAAAGCAACAGTGCCCGATGTTGAGCCGCGGCAACTCCACGCCCCGGAAGCGATGTGGTGCGACCCAAAACGCACACCGCCAAATGACCGCCGTCCCGATGGCCGCGATCGCCACAAGGAATGACCACGGGAAGTCGTCCGGCACGAACGGGTCGAGGGCGTACTTCCACATGAACTGCGGGCGCAGCACGGAGTAAAAGTGGTAAATGAGAACCGGAATAAACGGGGAATAGGCCAGCCCGCCGACGATGCCGGTGAGCGTCCACATCAGCATCAGGCCCAGTTTCAGCACGCGGCGTCACGCTCCGGTCGGCAGGCTTTCCGGGACACTCAACAGGTCGAAGTCACACCGGACGACGCCTTCGACGAGGGACCGGGCGGTCCCGTCCGCGGGGTTCGGGGCCACTTCGATGTCGCAGGCCGGCTCAACGGAATCGTAAGTGGTCTCCGGCCACCGCGCCAAGGTCAGCCCGAGCGTGTACGTCCCCGGCTGTAAGTTCACGGCCCGCACCCGCACTTCGATTTCGTTGTCCCCGGCCCGCAGGTGGACCGGGCGGTTGAGCCGCAGGCTGTCCGCGTTGATCAACTTGTACCCGGCGCTGTCCGACAGCGAGACGGCCACGCTGTCCGTGATGACGGGCTTGGCGGCCGTGACCATCATCCGCACGCGGAGCGGGCCGCCGGAGATCACCTCGTTGCGGTCGTCAATTCCGCCGCCGTCGAACACCATCGACGTGATGCGGGCTTCCATGTTCCCCTTGCGGCGGGCGGCCGACAAATCGACCGACCGACCGGCGGGCGTGAGGACAGACTCGCGGGCCAAGTATTCGCTCACCACGTCGGCCGTCGGGCCGACCATGGACACCTGCCCCTTGGACATCAGCACGGCCCGGTTGCACAGCCGCCGCATCGCGGTCATGTCGTGGCTCACGAACAAGACCGTGCGGCCCTCCTGGGACACGTCCCGCATTTTGCCGAGGCACTTCTTCTGGAATTGGGCGTCCCCGACGGCAAGGACTTCATCGACGATCAGCACTTCCGGCTGCAAGTGAGCGGCGACCGCGAACGCCAGCCGCACGAACATGCCGCTGGAGTACCGCTTCACCGGCGTGTCGAGGAATTGGTCCAAGTCGGCAAAGGCGATGATCTCGTCGAATTTCGCCTTGATCTCCCGGCGGGACATGCCGAGGATGCTGCCGTTCAGGAAAATGTTCTCGCGGCCGCTCAATTCCGGGTGGAAGCCCGTGCCCACTTCCAACAGGCACCCGAGGCGACCGCGAATCGCGGCTCGGCCATTGGTCGGCTCCACGATTCGGCTCAGAATTTTCAGCAGCGTACTCTTGCCCGCCCCGTTGCGGCCAATGAAGCCGACGCAATCCCCGGGGTAGGCGTCGAAGGAGACGTCTTTCAGCGCCCAGTAATCCGTCGTGGCGCCGGAGCGCATTTTGCGGCCCGTCACCTTGCCGACGACGCGGCCGACCTGATACCGAATATTTTCGGTGAGGTTGCGGTCCATCACCCCCCGCTGGTTCAGGGAGTAACACTTGGACAGCCCGTCGACGTGGATGCTGGGGTTCACGGGGTCAAATCAGGTCCGCGAAGGACCGCTCCATGCGCCGGTAGAAGGCAAACCCGAACAGCGAGACGGCGACGCCGACCGCGCCGGACACCGCCAGCGAGTACCAGTTGATCGGCCCGCCGAGGAGGCACTGCCGCCAGTTCTCGATCACCCCGTGCACGGGGTTGAGCGGCACCAGCCACTGGGCCGTCTCCTTCATCGAGTTCAGCGGGCGGTAAATCGTCGGCGTGGCGAACATCCATATTTGAATCGAGAACCACAGGATGTACCGGAAGTCGCGCTGCACGGCGACCAAGGCCGCGAACAGCGCCCCCATGCCCATCGCCATGAAGACCAGCAGGCCAAACAACAGTGGGGCCGCCAACAGGCCGGACGTCATTGGCACGCCGAACCAGAGCATCATGCCGAACAGCAGCGGGAAGCCGATCACGAATTCGAACAAGACGCTGCCCACGGAG
>JAYUGD010000614.1:0-1557 GCA_043767785.1 Zavarzinella sp.
CTCTCTGTGTCCTCTGTGGTGAAGTTCTTCTCTTCTGTCTTTCATCCGTGATCGATCCGTGTTCGATCCGTGGCTAAAAATGTCTTTCCTTCTTCACTCCTCAGAAAGCTAGGCAACTTAGCCAACCCCTTCCGAATCTGCCGGCGCCATCTCCCCCGGCTTGCCGGCCGACCCTGAATAATCGCTTCCCCCGGAACCGATTTCAGACCGTGAATGAGCGAATATGCCCGCGGAGCGTCGCGGGCGATCTGACCGACAGGGGAGACCACGGATGGAAAAGTTCCGCTTTGGGTTTCGGTTCTTGGCCGGCCTCACGTTCTTGGCCGGGTTGGCGGGAACGGACCTCGCGGCCGCGGCGCCGACCGTCGAAAAACTGTTAGAGTATGTTCCGCGGCAGAAGGCCGACGTGAGCACGCCGACGGCCGCCGAGTTTTCGGCCTGCACCGTCGATTTGGAGAAGGGGACGCCCGTCGGCGGCAAGACGCCGACGGCGTGGGTGCTGAAGGACGGCCAAGGCCGCGTGCTGCGGAAATTCCACGACACCACCGGGGCCGGCGCGGTGAACCGCTGGTCGTACTTCAAGGACGGCCAAGAAGTCTACCGCGAAGAAGACACGAACGGGAACGCGAAGGCCGACCAGTACCGCTGGCTCGGGGCCAACGGCTCCAAGTGGGGCGTCGATACGGCCGAGACCGGCAAGATCGACAAGTGGCTCGTGATCTCGGCTGAGGAGGTCAGCCAGGAAATCCTCGCCGCCGTCATCGCCAAGGACGACAAGCGCCTGCAAGCCCTGATGCTCACGCAGGAAGACGTGACCGCCCTCGGCCTGCCCGCGGCCGAAGTCGAGCGGCTCAAGGAAAAGATGAACAAAACGGGTGAGCAGTTTCAGAAGACCTGCGCCGCCCTCATCGGACTGTCCGAGAAGACCGAGTGGGTCCACCTCGAAACCAAGCTGCCGGAGACCGTCCCGGCCGACGTACTCGGCGCCAAGGCCGACCTGACGCACTACCAGCGCGCCACCATCCTATACCAGGATGGCGCCGGCAAGGCCGCCAAGCACGACTGGCTGCAGACGGGCGAGTTGATCCAAGTCGGCAAAGCATGGCGCATCGTGTCGGCCCCGGTGGCGGGCGTGGACACGGGCGTCGACACGACCAAGAATAACGACGGGGGCCCAACCCAGGTTCCCATCCCGCTCGGCGCGGACAAGTTGATCCAAGAACTGAAAGATGTTGACTCGGGGAAGCCGGCGCAAACGCGGGAAGAAATCGTCGCGTACAACATGAAGCGGGCCGCGATCCTGACAAGGATCGTGGAACTGATTGCCAAGCCGGAAGACGCCGCCAAGCGGGACGTGTGGGTCAAGCAGGTCGCCGAGTGCTACGCCGCCGCCTCCCAACAAGGGGACAAGGCTGCTCTCGAACGGCTCGGGGCGTGGCGAGTGTCGCTGGCCAAGGACCAACCCGGCAGCGCGTTGTTGGCGTTCGTCTCCTACCGCGAGATGACCGGGGACTACGCCATGCGGCTTGCGGAGGTCGGCGCGAAGGGCAAGGCCGA
>JAYUGD010000615.1:0-4648 GCA_043767785.1 Zavarzinella sp.
TAACCACAAAGGCACAAAGATCACACAAAGACTCACAAAGAAAGCAGAACAAAAGTTCTCATATGTCTTCTTTGTGAGTCTTTGTGTGATCTTTGTGCCTTTGTGGTTAATCTTCTCCCTTTCGCGCCGCGCCCGCGCTTCGCTCCGAAGACTGCGCGTCGCGGCTAAACAAAACGACGTGTCACGCCGCCTTTGCTTCGCCGTCCGCACTCTTCTTCGGCCGGGCCTTGGTGGCGAACAGGCCGAAGATTTCGTCTTCCAACTGGCCCACGGCGGCGGTCGGCCCCAAGACAAGAAGCCTGAGTGGGCAAGTGATACTCGTGCGGATCATTGTCCGCCCTCCATAAGATGACGCCACTTTGACCTCGCCGCCCGCCGCTCGCAGGCAAGGACTTTTCCCGGCCGGCCACGGCACAACGGCGCGCGGCCCCGAACTTTGGATTATTTCGCCCGGCCGGCAGAAGTTTTCGCGGCGGGCGTCGTTATGCCGCCCGGGCCGGTTCGCCACACTCATTTCCCGGAGGATGTTTCGTGTTTTTCCATTCGCCTGGCCGCCTCGGCGGCTTGCTGTTGTTCTGGGCCGGCGCCGCCGGGTGGGCGCAGCCGCCCAAGGAGGACGCCCAAGCCAAGCTCGCGGTGCAAGCCCGCGATTTCTTGGAAAAGTCGTGCGCCCGCTGCCACGACGGCGAGGGGTCGTCCTCGGGTGAAAAATTCAACGTGCGGGACCACGCCACGCTCGTCAACAAACTTGGGGACGACGCGGCCGTAATCGTCCCCGGCAAGGCCGACCAGTCCAAGTTGTGGACTGTCGTGGCCAAAGGGCGCATGCCCGAGAAGGGCAGCGAGGAGCGGGAGGCGTTCTCCAAGGAACAAGGCGACGTCCTGCGCCGCTGGATTGACGCCGGCGCCCCGGCTTTCCCCAAGGACGCGCCGCGGAAGTTTGTCGGCCTCAAGACGGTCCTCCAAGCCGTCAAGGACGACTTGGACGCCGCCGACTTGGCCGTGCGCCCGAACCTGCGGTACTTCACGCTCACGCACCTGCACAACAACAACGCCAAGCCAGGCAGCCACCTGCATTCGGCCCGCGCGGCCTTGGCGAAGGCGGTGAACAGCCTGACGTGGGGCGACCAGATCGTACCGATCCGGGCGGTGGACCCGGCGAAGACGGCGTTCACGGTGTACGCCGTGGACATCGCCAAACTGGGCTGGAAGCGCGGCCAGTGGGAGGCGGTCTTGAACCACTACCCCTACGGGCTGGGGTACGACAGCCACGACGACGCCGACCTGAAGAAGCTGGACCGGGACATCACCCGGCTCGGCGGCAACCAGAGCCGGCTGCCGTACGTCCGGGCCGACTGGTTCGTCAGCACGGCCACGCGCGGCCCGCTGTACAACGCCCTGCTGTACGACGAGTACTTGCCGGACCTCGTCCGGCGCGCCGCCGACCCCAAAAACCCGCTGAACCCGAAGGGGATGACCGCCCGAGACTTGGAACTGTACTTGAAGATCGACGTGGTGAAGAACATTTTGGGGGCCGAGGTCAAAGCGCAACGGGCCGGGTTCGCCAAGAGCGGCGTGTCCGGCAACAACCGGCTGATCGAGCGGCACCCCATCGACGGCCGGCGGTACTATTGGAAGAGCTACGATTTCAAGCAGTCAACGTGGGAGGCCAACCTGCAGCAGTTCCCGCTCGGGCCGACGTTCAAGCAGAAGGAACTTTACGGCGACGTGGCCGAGAAGTACCCGGACACGCACTTCCCGGAAAAGGCGTTCGTCCACGACGGCGGCGAGATCGTCTTCTCCCTGCCGAACGGCCTGCAGGGCTACCTGCTGATCGACGGGGCCGACCGCCGCATCGACGCCGGGCCGATCGAAGTCGTCAGCGACGCGCTGAAGACCTCGGGGACGGCCCTCGTCGTTTGCGGGGTGTCCTGCATGGGGTGCCACAAGGACGGGGTCATCAAGTCCCCGCCCGACTTGGTGCGGGACGGCGCCGCGGTGTTCGGCCCGCAGCGGGACCGGGTGAAGTTGCTCTACCCGGCGGCCGCGGACATGGCCAAGATCACCCAGCGGGACGCCGACTTCTTCCGGGCGGCGCTCACGGAGGCGACGCTGCCCGCGCTGACGGCGGCTGGCTCGCCCGCGGACAACGTGAAGGAACTGTCCGAGCCGGTCGGCGAAGTCGCCCGCGAGTACCTGCTGAAAGACCTCGACTTGGCGGCCGCGGCGGCGGAGTTGTACATCGAGAACCCCGCCCAGTTAAAGGCCAAGATCGACGGCAACGCCGACCTGTTGCGCATCGGCGTCGGGGCGCTCCTGAAGGACAAGGGGGTCATCAAGCGCGGCGCGTGGGAGTCCGTCCGGGGCACGTCGCAGATGCAGCAACTGGCCCGGGAATTCGGCTTTTCACCCAACAACTAACCGCCACTCCAACAGATCACAAGGACTGACCAATGAAGACTCTTCCGCATTTGACCCGGCTGCTCGTCGCGGCCGGCGTGTTGCTGGCCGGGGCGCGCGCCGACGCGGCGCGGCCGCGCAACTTCGAGAAGGAGATGACCGCCCTGGCGGCCCAAGTCACCGGGGCCTGCGAGACCGACGTGAAGCTCAAGGACAAGCGCCTGAAATTGGGCAAGTTCGCCTGCCTGGACGACGCCGACAGCAACAGCGGCAAGAAGATCGAGCGGGCGCTGACCGCCCGCCTGGCGAAGCTGATCGACCCCGCATCTAAGCTGATCCTGCTGGGGGAATACTCCTTCGTCAGCTCGGCCGACGACGCGGCCGAGGGGGGGCCGGCCGGGGAGAAGATGAAGGTCATCCGCGTGACGGCCGTCATCCGTTTGGACGGGCAGGACTTGTTCAAGAAGTCGGTCGAGGTCAACGACACGGACGACATCTACGACCTGGCCGGCCTGAACGGCGCCCCGCCGCTGGGCGGCAGCCAGTACGAGCGCAACAAGGCCGCCGACAAGGCCCACGAAAAGCCGTCGTTTTTTCAGGACGGGTCGAAGGTCAGTATCGACGCCGCGTACCCCGTCCGCGTGGAAATCCTGCTCAAGGACACGGTGGACGGGCCGGCGCGGGCCGCCGTCCCCGTGGCGAAGAACGGCAAGGCATTCGTCGCCATGAAGCCGGGGCAGTATTACGAAATCCGGCTGCACAACGCCGTCGCCGTCGAGGTGGCGGCGGCCGTCAGCGTGGACGGGTTGGACACCCTGAGCGCGTTCAACAAGGACGCCCGGAAGCCGGGGTATTACCTCGTCCCCGCCCACAGCGCCGTCACAATCCGCGGGTGGATGCACAGCGCCGGCAATGAGGCGTTGAAGGCCAACACGAGCCTGCTCGGGTTCCTGGCGGGCGAGTTGGGCGGCGGCGGGCCGGCCCCGATCAAGCGGGCCGAGGACGTCGGCGTGATGAACATCGCCGTCCACGCGAGTTGGGAAAAAGGCAAGGAGCCGCCCCCGGAAGTGCTGAAGGCCCTGGCCCGCACGGGCAAGCCGCTGGAGACCAAAGCGGGCGACGGCCTGCCCCAGGATGTCGTCCTCGTCCCCCGCGAGGTCAGCCCGCGCCTGGGGACGATCAGCCTGCGCTACGGGTCGGCCGACTGACGGCCGGGGCCGCCGGGTTGAGGGGAGTCGGAATCCGTCCCCGCCTCAATCCGACGGTCACGGGTTGAGCCGCCAGATGCGGACGTTGTGGAGTTCGATGGAGGACGGGGCCGCCGTGTCCTGTTGCTGGAGGCCGATACGGAATTCATAGAAGATCCCCGGCAAGTCTTCGCCGCGCCCGTTCATGGTGACCGGCAACTGCTTCACTTGGGTGCCGTTGACCGCCCACGTCGCTTGCTTGTCTTGAACCGTGACGGTCAAGGTGTTCAATTCCCTGGGCTTCATCACCGCCCCGCTGGCCCACAAGTTAATCTGCGGCTCCACTTTCGTTGAGTCCCCCGCCGGGGTCCACCGGATTTGCGTCCCCGTGGTGCCGCCGGTGGGGAAGACGTTCCAGTCGAGGTTGTCCCAGTCCCAAGTTCGCTTCTGGCCGGGGGGGGCGGCGTTGCGGATCGCGAACTGGTACCACACCCAGCTCTTGGTCGCGATGGCGAACTTCGCTTGGATCTCGCACTCGTAATCCCCGGACGGCATTTCGCCGAACCGGACGCCGCCCGACTTTCCCGCGGTTGTTTTGGGCGGAACCGTGATGACAAGGGCGCCCGCTTTGAACGTGGGAGCGGGCCCCGGCAGGGCGATGACTTTTGTGTTCTTGTCGTCGCACTTGTCCTCGAAGACCAACTCGCGCGCGTCGAGTTTCAGGACCGTGATCGGGAGGGTTACGGCCGCCGTTTTGAGCGTCACCCCCACGATGGCGGCTTGGTATCTCGTGCGCGGGACGGCGTTCCGCGCCGCCGTGAGCGTCACCGTCACCGTCACCGCGTCCCGGCCCGCGGGAATGCGGATCGCCCCGGTCCCCGCGGAAACGCCGGACGGGAGCCCTTGCAACTCGACCGTCAGCGGGCCTTGGACGCCGTTCCGCTCCGCCCGGATGTCCACCGTCGCCGTGCCGCCGGCCTTGAGCAGCACTTCGTTCAACGGCAGGATTCGGTACGCCGGCGGAATCGATTCGGGCATGGGGAATGGGGTGGGCGGGGCGG
>JAYUGD010000616.1:0-4646 GCA_043767785.1 Zavarzinella sp.
GGGGGCCGGGGGGTTAGGTTGGCGGCCAGCCCGACGTCCCCCGCTCCGACGCCTCCGCGTCGCGGCTAAACGGGGGTTCATCTGATAGATTGACCCCCACCCGGCCCGCACGGAAATTCTCCCCGCCATGCTCCCCCTCCTCGCCAACGCCTTTTACGAAGTCGATGACGCCAGCGGCCGGACCTTGCTCAAGGCCATGCCGGTGATGGTCGGCGTCTTGTGCATCTTGGCCATCGCGTACCGCTACTACTCGGCCTTCCTCGCCGCCAAGGTGGCGGTGTTGGACGATTCCCGCGTCACGCCGGCGCACCAGTTCAACGACGGGGCGAACTACCACCCGACGAACAAGTGGGTGCTGTTCGGCCACCACTTCGCCGCCATCTCCGGGGCCGGGCCGCTGATCGGCCCCATCGTGGCCATGCAGTACGGCTACGCCCCCGGCCTGCTGTGGCTGCTCGTCGGCGTGTGTCTCGCCGGGGCGGTGCAGGACATGCTGGTGATGGCCGCGTCCGTGCGGCGCGGCGGCAAGTCGCTGGCCGAGCTGGCCCGCGTCGAGTTGGGGAAGCAGGCGTCCGTCATCGCGTCCCTGGCGATCATGGCCATCGTGGTGATCGCCCTCGCGGGCTTGGCCATCATCGTCGTGAGCGCGCTAGGCGGGGAAGAGGCGAAACTGCCGCCTGGAATGACGGTCCGCGTGCCTGACGGAAGCGATGAGGTTGTCACGGTTCTCCCGAACGGCAAGGCAGACGTGCAGTTCCCGCCAGGGTGCTTCGTCCGCTATGCGCCGGGCGAGCCGGAGGCACTTCGGACCGATGCATTCCGCGTACGCATGTCGGATAAGGAAACCGAAATCGTAGGAGGAAGTGCCCACGTTCTTGAAGTGGTAAGTCCCAGTCCGACAAACAATACCCGCGTGTACGACCTTCCCGCCGGCAGCGTCCAAGTCGTCCCCGGCAGTTCGTGGGGGACATTCACCATCGCCTGCACCATTCCGGTCGCCCTGTTCGTCGGGTGGTACATGTATCGCTTCCGCAAGGGCCGCGTGGTGGAAGCCTCGCTGATCGGCGGGGCGCTCACGCTCGGGGCCGTCGTGCTGGGGGCGTACATTCCCGGCTCATCACTGGAGAAGTATTTCTCGCTCACGCGGGAGAACACCATTCTGGTGTTGTGCGGCTACGGGTTCGTGGCGGCCGTGCTGCCGGTGTGGGTGCTGCTGACGCCGCGGGACTACATTTCCAGCTTCATGAAGATCGGCACGCTGGCCCTGCTCGTCGTCGGCGTGATCGTCGCCAACCCGGTCCTGCTGCACCCGCCGATCAACCACACGTTCGCGGACGGCGGGCCGACGTTCAAGGCCGGCGGCATCTTCCCGTTCGTGTTCATCTGCGTGATGTGCGGCGCCGTCTCCGGGTTCCACTCGCTCGTCTCGTCGGGGACGACGCCGAAGATGATCGAGAAGGAGTCGCACATCCGCACCATCGGCTACGGGGCGATGCTGCTGGAAGGCCTGGTCGGCGTGGTCGCCCTGATCGCGGCCGCGTCGATGCCGCCGGAGTTGTACTACGCGATCAACGTCAAGATCGACGACGTGCCCAAGTATCAGAAGCAACTCGACGGCATGTACGCCGACCTCAACGGCGAGCCGGCCGCCCGCGACCGCCTGCACGCCGCCGGCGCCCGCGACCTGCACCAGTTGAACCTGGCCCAAGTGGAAGAGAACGTCGGCGGCGAGTCCCTGCGCGGCCGCACCGGCGGGGCCGTCACGCTGGCGGTGAGCATGGCAACCATCCTCACGGATGCGTTCACGTTCGCGGACGACCAGACCAAGGCGTGGATGAAGTACTGGTACCACTTCGCCATTATGTTCGAGGCCCTGTTCATCCTGACGACCATCGACGCCGGCACCCGCATCGCCCGCTACCTGTGCCAGGAGGCCTTGGGCAAAATCCACCCCACCCTCGGCCGCACCGACTACATGCCCGCCGCCCTCCTGGCGACCGCCATCGTGACCATCGGCTGGGGCGCCCTCGTCTGGACCGGCCACGTCAGCACGATCTGGCCCATGTTCGGCATCGCCAACCAACTACTGGCCGTCCTGGCCCTCGCCCTCGTGACGACGTGGCTGGTGAACGCCGGCCGCGGCAAGTACGCCGTCGTCACCGTGCCGCCGATGTTATTCGTCATGTCCACGACCCTGAGCGCCGGCTCGCTGATGATCTGGAACCGGCAACTCACGTCCTACAACTTGGTCCTCGTCCTGTTCGTGATTACGTCCATCGTCACGCTGGTGGCGATGGCCATGGTGAAGTGCGTGGGCGTGGCGTGGGGCGGCCAAAATAGGTAAATCCCGAATTCGGCGGCCTTGCGAATCGCAATGAGTTGGCGCCGACCAATCGATACGGGCCACTTGGGACTTTGGACGGTACTGCCGTTAGGCCAGGGCTAACGGCACCGATCAGATGGCATGAAGTTGCCATTGCAGAGTTGCTGACCGGGGACAGTTCGCGTGGACCGATTCGCGAGGGTCATCTTGGGGTATCACGGCGCCCGCGAGGGAGAACACGCGGATTTCGCACGGCGGCTCTTGCTTGACACCGAGGCGACCCCGCATTCTCGTTGACACGACGGCGACCAACGGGGACGATACCCCTAAGCCTGAAGAGGCCGGCGGGCATCCCCCGCCAGTTGGCGTTCGATATAAGACAGAACGAGCGATCGGTTTAGACGGGAAAAATTCAACCCGCTAATGGTGCGGCGGCTGAGAGCGCATGACCTATGCAGACGTGACAGCACTGGTGCGGGACGATATGCGGGCGCTCGATGACGTTCGCGTAGTGGCGCACGTCGCCTCCCTGCTACTTGGCCCGCCCCGGCCGCTCCGGCTCGAATGGCCATACGGGGAGGTCGGAGAGACGTTCGATGCATTTCTCGTGTTGGACCATCCACAATCGGGCACGGGGATCGCTTACTGTCAACAGGGCTTCGGCCCGGCGAACCCGTGGGGCCTGATTTGGACCGGCCGCGCGTCATCCCTTACGACGGGGATGGATGACGGATGGTATCCCCGATTCTTGGATGCGTACTTCGAGTCCAAGGCTCCTGCCGACTTGGACATCTGGCGGGTCCGTGAGTGGCGGTCAGGCCGTGACGGCGCTTGGGTGTCCGGCGAACTGCCGTGGGATGAGGCATGGGTGCAAGTGTCCACGCTGCGGGCGTCCGCACCTCACACCCAGTACTATTGCGATCACGCAGTCACGTATTAGCGGCCCGTGACCGGCTTCAAGCGTTTCCCGCGAAGATAAGCCCGAATTTACCCCCCGTTCATTGAGAACGGACCCCCGCGAGTTACAATTCGCCTCACCAAGTGGAGAACGGTTCGCAATCACATCAGGGGGACTACCATGGTCGCGCGGCAGTCGGGAATTTTCGCAATGGTCGCGGCGCTGGTCGCGCTGGTCGCGTCCGGGCCGCCCGGGCGGACGGAATCGCCCAAGGGGGGCAAGGCCGAGAAGGGGGCCGTCGCGTGGACGGACACGTTCCCCGTCGAGCCGGGCGACCTCGGGCCGACGGGGCGGAACCCGTACTTCATTCTGGAGCCGGGGTACGTCCTCGTCCTGCGCAAGGGCAATGAAGAGAACACCATCACCGTTCTTGACGAAACCAAGAAGGTGGACGGCGTCGAGACGCGCGTGATCGAAGAGCGCGAGACCAAAGACGGCAAGCTCGTCGAAATCTCGCGGAACTTCTTCGCCATCAGCAAGCGCACCAACAGCGTCTACTACTTCGGCGAAGAGGTGGACATTTACAAGGACGACAAGGTCGTCAGCCACGACGGCGCCTGGCTCTCCGGCGTCAAGGGCGCCAAATTCGGCCTGATGATGCCCGGCACGCCGCTGGTCGGCGGCCGATATTACAACGAGATCGCCCCCGAGGTGGCCGTGGACCGGGCCGAGATCGTGAGTGTGACCGAAACCGTCGAGACCATCGCCGGAACCTTCAAGAACTGCCTGAAGGTCGAGGAGACGAACGAACTCGAACCCGGCGTCAAGGAATACAAGTATTACGCCCCCGGCGTCGGCCTGGTCAACGACGACAAGGCCGAGTTGGTCAAGTACGGCAAGGCCGACAAACGCAAGAAGAAGGAGTAACCATGACCGCAAGCCTCTCATTCCGCACGGGCCTGATCCTCGTGGCCCTCACGGCCGGCGTCGCCGCCGCCGGCGTCCGCGTCAAGCTGGACGACGTGCCGAAGCCGGCCGTCAAGGCGGTGCAGGACCGCTTCGCCAAGGCGACCATCCGGACCGTGGACAAGAAGACCGACGGCAACTTCGAGTTCGCCATGAAGGAGGGCGACAAGCTCTTCGACGTCGGCGTCACGGCCGACGGCAAGCTCATCGACATCAAGGAAGACGTGGAGGAAGACAAGCTCCCGAAAGCCGTCAAGGACGGCCTCCTCAAGAAGCACCCTGGCGCGAAGATCGTCGAGACAGAGAAGGTGATCGTCCTCGGCGGCAAGAAGGAAAAAGTGACCTATGAGATTAAGGTCAAAGTCGAGAAGAAGACTTTTGAAGTGACGCTCGACGAGGCGGGGGCGCCGGTCGCCGAGTGAGGGGCGCATGAAAGGCAACCTCACCCCCTAACCCCCT
>JAYUGD010000617.1:0-1555 GCA_043767785.1 Zavarzinella sp.
CGCAAAGACGCCAAGAAGACGAATTGAAATCATGTCTTCTTGGCGTCTTTGCGCCTTGGCGGTTCAAATTGGTTTGTGGCTTTTATGCGGCATTCATCCCGCCCGGTCTTTCATTCGCATTTTCACGCGGTTCATCACATCGAGATGGTCGAACGCCAGTGGCGGCAAGCCGTCCAGCGGGAACCACTGCACCTCGGCGGCGTCGTCGCCGGCCTTGGGAGTCAGGAATTGCGGCCACACTCTCGCCATGTAGACCACGCTGACGGTCCAGCCTCGCGGGTCACGGCCGGGGTCGCCGAAGGTGTGCAGTTGTTCCAAGTCGGCCTGGTCCAAGCCGGTCTCTTCTTTCAACTCGCGGCGGGCGGCGTCGATCAGCCGTTCGTTCTCGTCCACGAAGCCGCCGGGCAAGGCCCAGTGCCCGGCGTAGGGGGCGTTGCGGCGGCGGATCAGCAGCACGCGCGGGTGGTCGTCCGCCGTGACGAGGACGATGTCCACGGTCACGCTCGGCCGGGGGTAGGCGTCGGTGTGTTGGCCGGTCTTCGGAGTGCTCATGGCTTCGGGTCGTGGAGTGGCTTGTCCAGCAAGTGCCGCAGGGCGTTTTCTAGCAACGGGTGCCGGAATTCGTAGCCCAGCGCCTTCGCCTTGGCGGGGATCACCCGCTGCCCGTGTGTGACCAACTCGGCCCGCTCCCCGAGCAGCAATCGCATGCCGAGCGCCGGGGCCGGCAGCCACGCCGGTTTCCCCATCACCGCCCCGAGCGTCTTGGCGAAGCCCCAGTTGGTCAACGGCTCCGGGGCCGTCCCGTTGATCGGCCCATTCGCGTCTGGGTTGTCGAGGGCGTGGAGGAACAGGCCGACGATGTCGTCGATGTGAATCCAACTGATCCACTGTTTGCCGCCGCCCGCCGGCCCGCCGAGGAACAGCGCGAACGGCGTGCGCATCGCCGGCAAGGCCCCGCCGTCCGCAGCCAGCACGACGCCGACGCGGACGGTGGCCACCCGCACGCCGGCGAGGCGGGCCGGCTCCGTGGCCCGCTCCCATTGCACGCACACGTCCGCGAGGAAGCCGCTGCCGGGCAAGTCCGTCTCGATGAACTCCGTGGCGTTGCTCTCGAACATGCCGTAGTACCCGACGGCCGAGGCGCAGATAAACGCCTTGGGCGACCCGTCGGCCCTCGACGGCTGTTCGGCCAGCTTGTCCGCGATCAGGGCGGCGGACTGCACCCGGCTGTCCAGCACGCGCTTCTTAAACTCGGCCGTCCACCGCCCGGCGGCGATGGATTCCCCGGCGAGGTGAATGACGGCGTCGCAAGTGGGAATCTCGTCCACCCACTCGCCGGGCTGCGTCGGGTCGCCGACGAGGAGGGTCGTCCGCGACGGCAACTTCGACAGCGACTTCTCGGACCGGGAGACGACGAGGACGGTATCCCCCCGCTCCGCGAGAATCTTAACGATGCGGGAGCCGATCAGGCCGGTGCCGCCGGTGAGGAGGATTCGCATAGGATTATGGTAGTCCGCCATGAAAGACAGAAGAGTTTCACGCAAAGTTCGCAAAG
>JAYUGD010000618.1:0-4634 GCA_043767785.1 Zavarzinella sp.
TTGTCTTCCTTCGTGCTCTTTGTGTCCTTTGTGGTTCAAGCTCTTTTGCTTTCATCCGTGTTCGATCCGCGGCTAAAAAGGTCTTCTCTTCCGCCTCACGCCTCGCCGTAGGCGGCCAGCCATTTTTGCAGCAGGCCGGCGAGGTCTTTCATCTCGGGCTTCGTCAGCGGCGGCAGGGAGCCTTTGGCCTCGTTGAAGCGCGTCTCCGTCGCCTCGTCGATCAGGTGCGTCCCCTTGCGGGTGAGGCGGATCACGACGCCGCGGCGGTCGCCGGGGTCCGGCTCGCGGGCGATCAGGCCGGCCTGTTCGAGGCGGTCGAGGCGGTTGGTCATCCCGCCCGAGGAGAGGGCGACGCTACGCATCAACTGCGTGGGGGTAAGGCCGGTCTCCCCGCCGTCCCGGCGCAGGGTGGCCAAGATGTCGAACTGGCCGAGGGAGAGGTCGTGCCGGGCGAGGGCCTCGTTCACGCTCTTGTCGAGGAACTGGGCCAGCACCAACACGCGGCCGACCACGTTGAGCGGGTTGGGATCGAGGTCCGGCCTCACCCGCCGCCACTGCTCGTTCATGCGGTCGATGACGTCCATCCGGTCAGGCTACCGCCCGCAAACTTTCCGTCAAGCTATCTTGACACGAAGTTTCTTACCATTAAGCTATCTCGGACACCCGTGCATCTCCCAACGCGAAAGAAGTGGCACATGAAGGAAATCACCATCGCCGGCGTCGTCGAGCAGTGCGTCGAGCGCTCGGACTACCCGCCGGAAAAGATCAAGACGATTCTGAAGGACGAAGTGATCGCCGTTCTCGGGTACGGCGTGCAGGGCCGCGGCCAGTCTCTCAATATGCGGGATAACGGGCTGAACGTGATCGTCGGCCTCCGCGAAGGCTCGACCGGCTGGAAGCTGGCCCAGGAAGACGGCTACGTGCCCGGCAAGACGCTGTTCTCGCTGGAAGAGGCCGCCGCCAAGGGGACGGTCATCCAGTACCTGCTGTCCGACGCCGGGCAGAAGGACTTCTGGCCGAAGCTGAAGCCGCTGCTGACCAAGGGCAAGGCCCTCTACTTCTCGCACGGGTTCAGCATCGTGTTCGCCGACCAGACGAACGTGGTCCCGCCCGCCGACGTGGACGTGATCCTGTGCGCCCCGAAGGGGTCGGGCACGACGGTCCGCCGGCACTTCCTCGAAGGCCGCGGCATCAACAGCAGTTTCGCCATTCATCAAGACGCGACCGGCCGGGCCAAGGACCGCTGCCTCGCCCTTGGCATCGCCATCGGGTCCGGCTACCTGTTCGAGACGACGTTCAAGAAGGAAGTGGTCAGCGACCTGACCGGCGAGCGCGGCGTGCTGATGGGCGCCATCTACGGCCTGTGGCTGGCCCAGTACGAAGTGCTGCGGGAACACGGGCACAGCGCCTCGGAAGCCTTCAACGAAACCGTTGAGGAGGCGACGCAGTCCCTGTACCCGCTGATCGCGGAGAAGGGGATGGACTGGATGTACGCGAACTGCTCCACGACGGCCCAGCGCGGCGCGCTGGACTGGTTCAAGAAGTTCCGCGACGCCAGCAAGCCGGTGTTCGAGAAGCTGTACCAGTCGGTCGAAAGCGGCGAAGAAACCCGCCGCACGCTCGACGTGAACAGCAAGGCGGATTACCGGCAGTCGCTGGAAAAGGAACTCAAGGAAATCGCCGACAGCGAAATGTGGCAGGCCGGCCAACAGGTCCGCAGCCTGCGTCCGGAACGCCAAGGGGCGTAAGCCGAATTCGGGGCGAAGATGCGACATTTTTTGTTGTCCGCCGTCTTCGCCCCCGGTTAGGTCTCTGGAACACTCGCCGCCCGCCGCCTGATTGCCCACCCCGCCAGCCCCATTCCACATTTTGATGTGCACGGACGCGCCATCAACTGAGGGACGATGTTAACGACTCTTTACTTGGTCCGCCACGCCGCCACGCCCGCGAACCTGATGAAGCCCGCCAAATTACAGGGGCGGAAGTCCGACCCGGCGCTGGCCCCCGTGGGCGTCCGGCAGGCCGAGGTGACGCGGGACTTTTTGGCCATCCGGCCGGTGGACGTGGTGTACACGTCCCCGCTGCGGCGGGCGGCGCAGACGGCCGCGCTGATCGCCGCGCCGCACGGCCTGACGCCGATCACCGTGGACGGCCTAACCGAGTGCGACGTGGGCCAGTGGGAAGGCAAGAGTTGGGAAGAAATCCGCGAGGCCGACCCGGACGACTACGCCCGCTACCACGCCGACCCGGCGAAGAACGGCTACCGCGGCGGGGAGAACTTCGCCCAAGTCTACGAGCGGGCGGCGGCCGCCATCGACGACATCCTGCGCCGGCACGAGGGGCAGACCGTTCTGGTGGTGTCGCACCACATCGTCAATCGCACCTACCTGGCCGGCGCCCTCGGCCTCGGCCCGGCGAAGGCCCGCGCCGTGTCCTTGGACAACTGCGGCATCTCCGTCGTGACCCGCGGCAAGGGAAAGACGTGCGTAACCACCCTGAACGCCGCCTTCCATTTGCAGGGCGTGGGGGGGTGAGGGGTTTGTCCGACGGCGGTTCAGCCGGCCGCCGCTCAGTACAGTTCAATGATGTGTTCCCCGCCGTGTTCCGGGTTTCCCACCAAGGCGTGCTTGCCCAAATCAACAACGAAGTCCATCGCTTCCAGCGGGATCTGGCCGATGAGGATTGGGCAGCCGTCCGGCAGTTCCGTCACGTCGGTGGGGCAGTCTCGGCCTTGCACCGTCAGCCGCGCGGTGCCGAATACCCGGACTTGGACTTCGCCGGCGCTCGTCCGCGCGGATCGCGTCCGCAAGTAAGTCAGCCCCAACGGGGCCAGCATAGACGCCGGCATGGACAATCCGGTGGCCCCCGTGTCCACGAGGGCATCAGTCACTTCCACGGCACGCACGTTTGCCGGCGGGAGTTGTCCTCGGGCCGCGTCGTAAACGTCCTCAATGTTTTCCACCCGCGCCTGCACTAAGACTTTTCCCATCGCCACACTCCTGATCAGGCGAAAACTCGAATCGCTCACGCTCATGGCTCGCCAAGTCCAAATTCAAATCTCCCCCAGCCGCTCCTTCGAATCCCCAAACGCATCGGCCTTCACGCCGACCTTGTCCAAGAGGGACAGGTACAGGCTGCACATCTTGCGGTTGGGCTTGCCCGTGTAGTCCAGCACGCGGCCGGCCTTGATTTGGCCGCCGGCCTTGCCGAGCATCACCACGGGGAGTTGGTCGTTATTGTGGTTGCCGGTCATCATGCTGGACATGTAGAGGATCATCGAGTTGTCCAACAGCGTACGCTCGCCCTCCTGAATCTTGTCCATCTTGGCGGCGATGTAGGCGATCTGCTCGACGAAGAACTGGTTGACCCGCAGCCAGTCGGCGCCGTCCGTGTGGGACAGCAGGTGCTGGATCATGTAGTCGATCTTCAGGTGCGGGTAGCGCTGGGACGAGTGGTCGTTGTTCAGCTTCAGCGTGGCGACGCGCGTCGTGTCCGTCTGGAAGGCCAGCACGAGAATGTCGCACATCAGCCGCATGTGCTGGTCCACGTCTTGCGGAATGCCGTCTTCCGGCCGTTTGACGTTCGGCTTGGTCAGCGTCGGCCGCCAGCCTTGCAGCTTGCCGGCCTTGCCGGCTTGGGCCAAGCGGCTTTCCACTTCGCGGACGGACGCCAAGTATTCGTCCAGCCGGTGTTGGTCGGCCTTGCTGACGCCGTTGCGCAGGCCGCGGGTGTCTTCCATCACGGCGTCCAGCACGCTCTTGTCGGCCCGGCCGACCTCGTCGCGGAAGAGGCGGTCGAAGGCCAAGGCCGGGTACAGTTCCAACGGCGTCGGCGTCGTCGGCGAACTCCACGAGATGTGCGAGCTGTAGATCATCGAGTAGTTCTTGTGCAGGGCCGCGATGGACGGCTCAGTGCCCAAGACGAGGCTGGGGACTTTGGTGCGGTCCCCCTGCTTCTGCGCGATGAGCTGATCGACGCTGACGCCGGACTTGATCTCCCCGCCGTTGGACAGGTGCGCCCCGGTGAGCAGGTTGCCGGTCTGGCAACTGTGGATGCCGCCGATGAGGGCCTCCTCGTTGTAGAGGCCGCGCAGGAACGTCAGCTTCTCGCGGTGCGGCTGCAGCGGCGCCAGCACCTTGCCGAGTTCCATCTGGGCGCCTTCGCCCTTCGCCCACCATTCCTTGCTGTGAAACCCGTTGCCGGAGAACAGGGCCGCGAACCGCACCGGCGGCTCGGACGCCTTGTTCTTCGGCGCGTCCTCGCCCCACACCGGGACGGACTCCAGCCACGGCAACGCCATCGTCACGCCGACGCCGCGAAGAAAAGTGCGGCGGGAGACATGGGGGGAAGTGGTCATGGCGGAGAACTCCGGGGGCGGGTGATGGGAGAATTGTATCCGACGGGCGGGACCGACGAAAGTGTTCCCGTTCCCGATGGCCGCGCTGTTAAACGGCACGCGGCCACGATTGATCTTGATCAGTCGCCCGTGTACTCCTCACGCTCCGCGTGAGGATCGGCTTCCCCCCACGGGAATCCGTCGTCTCGGGCGGGAAGCCGGTCCTCACGCGGAGAGCTTGTGCAAAAATCGGCCGGCGGGGGCGACAGGATTCGCGGGCCGCGCTATGGTGGAGACA
>JAYUGD010000619.1:0-4633 GCA_043767785.1 Zavarzinella sp.
CGCGGACGGCCGTCCGCGGGCTTTCGGGCAGGCTGATACTAAAAGTGTGAACCGCGGCCCCCACCGGCCGCGGTTTTTTCGTTCCGGTGTTGCCAAGGCGACCGAATCCGCCGGCCGCGCCGGGTCCGTGCGTGCCGATTCTGCGAGTTCAACGCCGGGTCGGCGGCGGTTTTCGCGGGGAATTATCGGACGCTCCTTCCGCTCGCTTCCAACGGCGGCAAAGATCAAGGGCCGGACAAGGGGGCGGGGTCCACGGCGGCCCCGCGGTCCGGGCGAACTGGATCAGGAAGCGACCAAATGAAGCGATTGTTCTTGGCAAGCCTCCTCGCGGTGGCCAGCCTGGCGGTTGTGCCGGAGGCCGCGCGGGCCTCGGACAACCACCCGTACTCGGCGCACGGCTACGGGTGGCTCAGCGCCAAAGTGTTCAACCACATGCAGTGGATCCACTCCAGCGGCCCGCTATACAACTACGGCCCGTACATGCCGGGGCCGGGCTACACGACCATGCACATCCCGGAGCCGTACCACGGCTCCTATGTCCCGGCGAATTACGGCCTGTACGGCCCCGGCGCCGGCTACCCGTACCAACAGGGCCAAGGCGCCCCGACGGCCGGCCAACCGCAACAAATGCCGCAGTACCAGCCGCAGCCGGCGTACCCGCAGGCCCCACCCGAAGCCGTCGGCAGCGCGCCGTCGCGGCCCCGCCTGTTGGACCGGGCCCGCGTGGTCCCGGCCGGCTACTCGTCCGTGTACCCGAGTTGGCTGACGGGCCGCTGAGGCCGTCCCGACCATTCCCCAATACTGATCCCGAAAGGATGCGAGGTTTCCCATGACGAAATGGCTTATGGCCGTCGCGCTGACGGCCGCCGGCGCTTCGGCGCAGGCACAAGAGTGTCAGAATTGCCAGGCGGGCGCCGCCCCGGCCCCGGCGTACTCCTCCGGGCCGAGTTACGGCGGCGGCGGGCACAGTCACCCGTGGGCCAACACGGCCCACCCGTACGCGGCGCACCCGATGTTCGGCAGCCCGCACTTTAACCGCAGCGGCAACTTGAGCCGACAGCCCACGCTGCCGGTCTACATGGCCGCGCCGTGGTACTTGTACTGGCCCTACGACGGCCACTTCCAAACCGTCGCCCCGATGGCGGCCGGCGGCCAGTGGATGCCCCCGCCGCAGTCGGCGTACGGCGCGAACCCTGTGTTGCCGACGTACCCCGGCTACGTCCCGTACATCCCGAACCAGACGTACCCGAACTTCGGCTCGCCGGCCGCCCCGGCGCTGATCCCGCCGAGCAACCCGTCCGTATTGCCGAACTTTCCGCCCGCGCCGATTCCGGCGCCCCCGGTCGTCGCCCCGCCGGCCAAAGTGATCCCGGTCGCCCCGCCGGCCAAAGTAGTCCCGGGCGGTGAGCTGCCGAAAGTCATTCCGAACTAGTGTTCGATGGCGCCTTGAGTTTTGGCCGGTCCCACCTTCCCAACCGTTGGGCGGCATTCTGGAATGCCGCCCAACGGCGCCCCCAGTAACCGTGGTCGCCCCCCGCCAATATTGTCGTCGGCTCTTGCATGGCCGAATCCCGTTCCAGCCGTAACTTAGATGATTCGCCCACCGTGGCGCGCACCGCGCGCCCGCATCACGAAGGCGCGTCGGACAAACGGCCCGACCTCCGCCATTATTTCGCGAGGACCACCATGCCGCTCGGACTGATTGGGAAAAAGGTCGGGATGACCCAAGTGTACGACGAGAACGGGAAAGTCGCCCCGGTGACGGTGCTGCAACTCGGGCCGTGCCCGGTGCTGCAAATCCGCACCCTCGAACGGGACGGGTACCACGCCGTCCAAGTCGGGTTCGGGGACAAGAGCCGGAAGAACGCCATCCGCGCCGAGCGCGGCCACGTCGCCGGGGACTTGGAGTCGAAGCGCCGCAAGAAGCGCCAAGGGCAAGACATCCCCAAGAAGGCCAACGTGGAGCCGCAGAAGCGCATCCGCGAGTTCCGGCTGGACGCCGCCCCGACCGTCGAAGTCGGGGCCAAGTTGGTTGTCGCCGACATCTTCACGGGCGTGAAGGCCGTCGATGTCGTCGGCCAGACCAAGGGCCGCGGCTTCGCCGGGGTCATCAAGCGCTGGGGCTTCGGCGGGATGCCGGCCGCCCACGGGGCCAAGAAGGTCCACCGGGAACCGGGGTCCACGTCCTCGATCGCCAGCAACCGCGGGAGCGGCCGGCCGAAGCGCGGCAAGAAGCTCCCCGGCCGGTACGGCAACGAGCAAGTGACGATCCGCAACCTCGACGTGATCTCCGTCGATGTCGAGAACAACCTGCTGCTGGTCCGCGGCGCCGTCCCCGGCTTCAACGGGGCTTACGTGACGGTCCGCCCGACGAACAAGAAGTAAATTCGGAAGTGACGAGTTGGAAACGCGAAACGCGGGCCGGTTGGCCCGCGTTTTTGCGTTGGTTGAGTCGCCGACCCACTCACGGCCCGAACGGGTTTTGGCCATTTTTCATATTGGCCCGCATGCCGATGCCGACGATGACGTTGATGATCGCCAGCACGATGCTGACAAAGCCGCAGGCGATGCCGGTGATTGACATGCCCTTGTTCTGCTTCATCCCCACGAAGCCGAAAATGATGCCGCACAACGCCAACGGGGCCGAGAACAGCCCGCACAGGCACGCGAACGGAATCGCCAGAATGCCGGTGATCATGGCGGTCAGCGCCAAGCCCTTCGGCTTCGGCCGGCCGCCGCGCGGGCCGTCGTCGTAATCGCCCAAGTCATCGTCGTCGTCGGGCCGGCGGCGCTTGGGGAGTGGGCGGTCGTCTTAGTCGTCGCGGTCGTCGGTCGGCGAGGCCATTGGCGAATCCCCTCGGAAATTGAGTTTCACCAATGCTATGACCCGACTGCCGGGCGGGCCAGCATCAAGCGACGGCGTGGGCCGCGAGAGACGCCTTCGGAAACGAAAAACGCGGGCCGTGTGGCCCGCGTTTTTGCGGTTGAGAGAAATCGTCATCGGCGGGGGGTGACGGCCACATGTTCATCAGCCCCTTGTTGTGCCGCCGTTGTCGTCGCCGCGCAATGGCTTTTTTGGCGCGAGCGATTCGGGCAACTCCGGGAATTGTTCTCGCGGCGGCCGGCCGAACGTGGGCGGCGGCTGATGGTCGCTCGACACCAGAATCGCGTATGTGTTTATTACGCATTGGATCGCAGTGGCAACATGCTCGCTGGCGTCCGGCGGCGTTTCGTTCATGGCGTAGGTCTCGCTCAAAGGAGAAAAATCTGGGTGTCACACACCCATGTATTATTGCAGACAAGTTCGATCCAATAAACCCCGGCCCGCTCGAAGCGACACCCTTGGACGTTGACCGCCAGTTTGACGACTGTTTTGCGGTCAGGAAACGTCATCGTGTGGACAGGTGTTGACCAAACGATCTCGTCGGTCGGGGCATACCGAACCTGTAAGTGGATCTCAACTTGCCCAAGACCGTTGGCCAATTGCGTGAAAACGCAGAAGCGGCCGCCCGTGTATGGGTAACTGGCCTTGGGGCGGATCGCCTCGAAGATGCCGACCAGATCGGCCTTGCCGTCGGCCCCGCCGACGTAGTTGTCGCACAGTACCAGCGCCCTGGCGGCCGGGATAATGGATGCCATCGCCGTCTCTCCCAACTCAAGCCACCGCGTCTTCGGCCTTGAACAGCGACTCGATGATGAGCTTCAGCGCGAGTTCGTCCACGCGGTCGGAGGCCACCTCGGGGCTGACCCACTCCCGGCGGCGGATGGTCCGCTCGGGCCAGTCGCTGACGGCTTCCGTCACCTCCATGACGAAGACGACGACGTGGTGCGTGCGGCCGTACTTCTGGTAGACGTAGCTGCCGGCGGGTTCGGGGCGCAGGACGCCGACGAGGCCGGCTTCTTCCCACGCCTCCATCAGGGCGCTCTCGCCGGCCGTGTGGCCGGGGTCGATCATCCCCTTCGGGACGATCCACCGCTTGCCGCTGGAAGACGTAATCATGCACACTTGGCCGTCCGAAATGGGCACGACGGCAGACTGTCTCAACGCTTCCGGCATTGACTCGCCACTCCACGGGGGAGAATTGTGAAGAAAGGCACGATGACACAATCATCAAGTGGGGCGGCCGAAACGTCAAGCACGCTCGGCGGGGAAATCCCGTGATTTCCCGAGATTCTCGGCCGTTCACGGGCCGCACACGCCGCCGTCACGCTTTCTTCATCAACTTCAAATGCACGTTGGCCACGTCCCACATGTAGTGGCTGATCTTCTTCGCCACGGCGGCCGTCATGTGTTCCCGGCACTTGGCGGCGTTGCCCTCGGCCTCGTAGTTCAGGGCGACGTACAGGTTGGCGTAGAAGAGGGCTTCGGTCTTCGCGTCGCCGTCGAGCTTCGCGTTCTCGGCCGCCGCCATCACGTCGGCGGCCTTTGCCTTGCCTTGGATCAGGTCGTAGACCTCCTTCATCGGCACGCGCGTGTCGGGGAACCGTTGCCCGGCTTTCGTCTCGATGGGCAGGATTCCCTTGCGGGCCGTCTCGACGCCGTCCTTTCGGGCGGTGCAGAGGTAGTGCCAGAAGGCGTTCTCCACGTCCGTCCCGTACTCGATTTGGCCGTCCACGAACTGCTTGGCCCCCT
>JAYUGD010000620.1:0-1550 GCA_043767785.1 Zavarzinella sp.
TATTTCCCCCCCCCCCCGCGTCCAACTCCCACCTGTTTTCTCGGAGGATTCCCCGTGCGTCGGACTCTCATCGGCTGCGGCCTTTTCGTCGCCGCCTGCCTGCTCATCACCCAGGCCCCGCGGGCGGCCGACGTGGCCGAAAGCGCCCAAGCCAAGATCACGCGGGAGAAGAAACTCCCGGCGAAGCTGAAGCTGGACATCGAGAAGAAGATGCTCCGGGCGATCATCGAGGACGAACTGCCGATGGCCGTGATGGATTCCGCCAAGCAGAAGGTGAAGATCGGCGTGTTCCCCGGCCAGGGCGTCACGCTCACGTCGTCCTTCGAACTGAAAGGCGAAATGACGCTGGCCGAGGCCTTGGACAAGCTGTGCGTGGACAAGAACTGGGGCTGGTACGTCCACAGCGCCCCGCCGAACGACCAGAAGGACGGCATGATCTACCTGACGACCAACGGCAAAGAACACGGCTACAAGGACGGCGCCGGCCCCGGCGGCAAGGAGACGCCCAAGAAAGAGACCGGCAAGAAGGACGTGACCAAGAAGGAAGACCCGAAGAAGGAAGACCCGAAGGACACCCCGCCGGCGACCGACGACGACAAGGCGGCCGCCGCCATCTATGACAAGGCGAAGCTGGCGAACGCGACCGGCAAGAAGGACGTGGCGAAGAAGCTGCTGACGGAACTGCTGACCAAGTACCCGGAGGCGGCCGTGGCCGCCGACGCCAAGAAGATGCTGGAGAGAATCGGCAAGTGAGCGCGAAGCCGTGGGAAGACTGCCCGGAGGTGCCGTGGGTGTCGCCCCGCGAGCCGGACGCCCCGCCGCTCGTCGGCGTCGGCGGGAACTTGGACCCGCCGATGCTCTTGCGGGCGTACACGGAGGGCATCTTCCCGTGGTTCAGCGAGGGGGACCCGCTGTACTGGTGGTCCCCCGAGCCGCGCGCCATTTTCGACGTGGACGCCGGCATGTACGTCTCCAAGCGCTTGGCCCGGACCATCCGGGCCGGCAAGTTCCAAATCACCTACGACCGCGATTTTGAAGGGGTGATGCGCGCCTGCGGCGAGAGCCGCGACGAGGGGACGTGGGTGACGGTTGAGATGTTGAAAGCCTACGCCGACCTGCACCGCCTCGGCTACGCCCACAGCGTTGAGGCGTGGGCCGACGGCGAACTCGTCGGCGGCGTGTACGGCGTCGCCATCCACGGCTTCTTCGCCGCCGAGAGCATGTTCCACCGCCACACCGACGCCTCCAAGGTCGCCCTCGCCGCCCTGTTCGACCGCCTGAGCGACCGCGGCTACGTCCTGCTCGACACGCAAATGCTCACCGAACACACCGAAAGCCTCGGCGGCTTCAACATCCACCGCCAGACGTACCTGGACTTGCTCGACCACGCGCTGGAGTACGAGGACGTGACGTTCGGGTGAGGGGACGGTTTGGCGAGCGGGGGATGTTAATCCTACCCCTTTCACGGTGTTTTCTTGGGGGCTTCTTTTCGCCGCTGCAACACCCGATGCGTGGAGCCGTGATGTGTTTTGGACACGTGGCGTGGCAGG
>JAYUGD010000621.1:0-1549 GCA_043767785.1 Zavarzinella sp.
TTTCCTCTGTGTTCTCTGTGTCCTCTGTGGTTAAGTTCTTCTGTCTTTACCCCAGCAAATCCCCCAGCGCTTCCGACAGGCGTTCGGCCGGCTTGTGGGCGTTGGCCAACACTTCTTCGTGATTCAGCGGCCCGTTACCCAACCCGGCGGCCTTGTTCGTAATGGACGAGATCGCCAATACCCGCATTCCCAACCGTTGGGCCGTCAACGCTTCAAACGCCGTGGACATGCCGACGGCGTCGAAGCCGCACGCTTGCAACGCCCGGATCTCAGCCGGGGTCTCGTAGTTCGGGCCGGTGAGGGCGGCGTAGATTCCGGCGAGCAGCGGCCGGCCGCGCTTGGCCTCGTTGGCCTGCACCATCTGAATGAGTTCCGCGTCGTAGGGACTCGGCGACGGCGAGCGTTTCCACGAATCGACCGTCTGCCAATAGCGGTGGTCAGCCAACAGCATCAGGTCGCCGGGGTTCAAGTCCGGGCGGATGCCGCCGGCCGCGTTCGTGAGGATCAGCGTGCGGATACCCCACGCATGCGCGAGGTCAACGGGCCTGGCGACTTGGTCCCAGCCGTGGCCTTCGTAGAAGTGCAATCGGCCGCGGAACACGAGCAGCGGAGCGCCGTTGAGCGTGCCGACGCGGATGCTCCCCGCGTGGCCGACGACGGTGGGGGCGACCAGCCCCGGCACGTCGCCGAAGGGAATCGAAGCCGATTCCGCGAAGCCGTGCGGCACGGCCCCGAGGCCGGACCCCAGCACGACGGCCGCCGTCGGCGCCAGCGCCCGGACGGCCGCCTCGAAGTCGGGGAACGGGCCGCTCACTTGGCGGCCGGCTTCGGTTCCAAAATGCGGATATTGCGGTACATGGCCTTGGCCTTGGCCCCGCCGTGGACTTGCAGGGCAATGATGCCCGAGCGCTCGATCTTGTCGTCCTCTTCCGTGTAGTCCACGGTCAGCGTGCCGTTGAGATACAGGCGGATGCGCGGCCCTTCGCAGAGGATCGTGTACTCGTTCCAGTCCTCGTGCTTGATGAGCTTTTCCAGAATCTTCGGGTCCGGCTTCACCAGCACCTTGTTGCGCCGGGACTCGTCGTACAGCGCGCCCCAGTACCCCTGCCCCACGTCGGCCTGATACCCGCTGACTTCGTGGTGGTTCGGGATGCGCTTGGTGCGGAACTGCACCCCCGCGTTCATCTTCTCCTTGTCCCCCACCAACTTGAACTCGACCTTCAACTCGAAGTCCCCGAACGCCGCCTTCGTGGACAAGAACTCATTTCGCGGAACGACGGTGTCCAGCGACCCGCCGACGATGACGCCATCTTCCACCCGCCACGTCTTGGCGGTGTCGCCCTCCCAGCCGTCGAGCGTCTTGCCGTCAAAGAGTTTGGTCGGCTCGGCCGCGCCGGCGGCCGCGGCGAAGAGCATCAGGCAAGCGAACGCACGCATGGGAGAGACCTCGAAGGAGTTGGTGCTGTCCATGTTAGCGACCGCGAACGGCCGGGGACATCTTCGCATCGGCGGCTCTCGTCTTGGCGAGCCATGAGCGTGAGCGATTGGA
>JAYUGD010000622.1:0-4622 GCA_043767785.1 Zavarzinella sp.
GGTTGCCTTTCCGATGCGCTCCACCCCGATTCGCCGCGGCGCACTAAACGGGTCGCTTCCGTCTGGAATTCGCCAACAATACCCCCAACGCCGCGAACACGGCCAACCCCGCCCACCTGATCAAACCCGGCTCGTAGACCACTGTTCCGTTGAACATGATGAACGCGAAGAAGCCGTGCAGGGCTATTTCCTTCCATCGTGCCCTCGCCGCGTAGGCCGTCGGGGCCGCCCACCAGGAAGCGGCGTCCAAAACCCACAAGAGCGTAAACAGATACGAGACGAAAATCCCCGGCCCGAAGCCGGCGGTCGCCTCCACGTGGGCGACGGCGTTGGCGTGCGACCAGCCGTGGTAGCGGTCGAAGGCGACGGCGACGTGGAACACGAACGCCGCGCCGGCCACCGTCCACCACGCGCGCGTGGTTGGCGTGCGGCCGTTCCAGATTCGGCCGGCCACGGCGACGGCCCAGAGGGCGAACATCACGCGGGCCGTCCAGCGCACTTCAAAATCAACCGGGTCGTCGGCGGGCAGCCAGTGTGACGCCGTGAACACGCCGAGCGTCGCCACGACGGCGAGGGCGGCGGGAAACGCGAGTGGGCGGCGGGGAACGGTTGCCATAGACCACCCACGGTATCCTCTCCCGATCCCATTGGCCAGACCCCGGACCCCATGTTGAGTCAACCGCCACCCATGCCCCGCCGCACCCGGATTGTCGCCACCCTCGGGCCGAGCACCGATTCCCCCGAAACGCTGCGGGCGATCCTGCGCGCCGGCGTGGACGTGGCCCGCGTCAACTTCTCGCACGGCACCGCCCAAGAACATTTGGACCGCATCGCGCGGTTGCGGGCCGCCGCCGCCGAGTTGGGGAAGAACGTCGCCGTCCTCGCCGACCTGCCGGGGCCGAAGCTCCGTGTGCGGCTGAAAGAACCCCGCGACCTGAAGATCGGCGACGAGGTCGTCTTCAGCGTCACCGACACGCCGGTCAACGCGACGGATTTGACCATCACCGAGCCGGAGATGCTCGCGGACGTGAAGCCGGGCCACCGCTTATTGCTGGACGACGGCCGCCTGCAACTCGTCACCGACCGCACCGAGAACGACCGCCTCTTCGCCAAGGTGACGGTGGGCGGTAAGTTGATGCCCAACAAGGGCGTGAACCTGCCGGACTCGCCGCTGACCACGCCGGCCATCACGGACCGCGACCGCGACGCCATCGCCGTCGCCGCCCAAGGCCAAGTCGATTGGCTGGCCCTGTCGTTCGCTCGCACCCCGGAAGCCGCCGCCGAACTGCGGGCCGAGGCCGCCAAACATGGGTTGAACGTGCCGGTGCTGGCGAAGATCGAACGCCCGGAAGCCGTGGACGCTGCCCCGGCGATCATCGCCGCCTTCGACGGCATCATGGTGGCCCGCGGCGATTTGGGCGTGGAGATTCCGCTGGAGCGCGTGCCGACGGTGCAGAAGCGGCTGATCGCCCTCGCCCGCGCCGCCGGCAAGCCGGTCATCACGGCCACGGACATGCTCGACTCCATGCGGCAAAACCCGCGGCCGACGCGCGCGGAGGCCGGGGACGTGGCCAACGCCATCTACGACGGGACGGACGCCGTCATGCTCTCCGGCGAAACGGCCGTCGGCCTGTACCCCGTGGACGCCGTCGAGTGCATGAGCCGCATCGCCCTGGAGGCCGAGTCGCACCTGCTGGAACTCGGCCACGGCGGCATCGCCCTGCGGCCCGCCGAGCGGACCATCGACGACCACATCACCCAAATGGTTGTCGAACTTGCCGACCTCGTCGGGGCGGACGCCATCGTCACGCCGACGCTCTCCGGCCGCACGGCCCGCCTGTTGGCCCGGCACCGGCCGAAGGCGGCTCTCATCGCCCCGGCCCCGGACCCCGCGCTCCTGCGGCAACTGGCCGTGGTGTGGGGCCTGCAACCCGTGCTGATGGACCACTGCTGCCAAACTGGTGACGACCGCCTCGCCGGGGCCGTGCAAGCGGCCTTCGACCAAGGGGCCGTCACCGCCGGGCAATTGGTGATTGTTCTCGCCGGCCACCCGGTCGAAGGCGGCGAACGTTTGCCGACAGTGCGGCTGCTGCGCGTCGGGGAAAATGGGCGGGCGGGGGAGCCGTGACGGCCGGCCCGCGTCTTGTTAGCCGCGAGGCGGAGGCTTTGCGCAGCGGAGCGCGACCAGCGATAGCCACCGTAGTCCGAGATTCGCTGACACGGGCGACAGGTGCGGGACGCGCTCCGCTGCGCAAAGCCTTCGCGTCGCGGCTAAACAAGAAGGACAAACACCATGCCGAAGCCCACCGACATCCGCATTCGTGACGTGCGGTTCGACACTGAGGACCACCGCTACCGCTCGCCGATCAAGTTCGGCGGCGTCGCCCTCGACCGCGTCACGCTGCTGAACGCGCACGTCACCGTGGAGACGCTCGCTGGCAAAGTGGCCCACGGCTTCGGCTCGATGCCGCTGGGCAATGTGTGGGCGTACCCGTCCAAGGCGATGGGCTACCAGCAAACGCTCGACGCCATGAAGGCCGTCACCGCCGAGGTGGCGAAAGCCTACGGCACCTTCACGGAGACCGGCCACCCCATCGACCTGACGTGGGAACTGGAGCACGGCTTCCCGGCGTTGACCAAGGCGGTCGGTGATCGGCTCCATGTCGCCGACCCGATTCCGCTGCTGGCGACGCTGGTGTGCGCCAGCCCGTTCGACGCCGCCTTGCACGACGCCTTCGGCAAGGCGCACGGGCTGAACTGCTACTCCACCTACGGCCCGGAGTTCATGACGCACGACCTCGGGCACTACTTGGGAAGCGAGTTCGCCGGGGAACAGTTGAGTTCCTACGTCTCGACGACGGCCCAGCCGCGGATGCCGATGTACCACCTCGTCGGCGCGCTCGACCCGCTGACGGCCGCCGACGTGACGAAGCCCGTGGGTGACGGGTTGCCAGAGACACTCGCGGAGTGGATTCCGTTCAACGGGCTGACGCACCTGAAGATCAAGCTCAACGGCGAAGACCTCGACTGGGACGTGAACCGCGTCCTCGGCGTGGACCGCGTGGCCGTCGAGCGGCAAGCCCGGCGCGGCGTCACATCATGGTTCTACTCACTCGACTTCAACGAGAAGTGCGGCAACGTCGGCTACCTGTTGGAGTTCCTGCGCCGCGTGAAGGACCAGGCCCCGGCCGGGTTCGACCGCATCCAGTACATCGAACAGCCGACCAAGCGGGACTTGAAGGCCGACCGGGCCAACACCATGCACGAGGCCGCGAAGCTGCGGCCCCTGGTGATCGACGAATCGCTGATCGACTTGGAAAGTCTGCGCCTGGCGAAGGAGATGGGCTACACCGGCGCCGCCCTGAAAGCCTGCAAGGGCCAGACGCAATCGCTGCTGATGGCCGCCGCCGCGAAGAAGGACGGCATGTTCCTGTGCGTGCAAGACCTGACCTGCGTCGGCGCGTCCCTCCTGCACTCGGCCGGGCTGGCCGCCCATATCCCCGGCATCGTTGCCATCGAGTCCAACGGCCGCCAGTACTGCCCCGCCGCCAACGCCCCGTGGGCGCCGACGTTCCCCGGCATGTTCCAGATCGACGACGGGACGATGGAAACGGGCTTGCTGGACGGCGTCGGGCTGGGGGCCACTTGAGACACCGCGCGGCGGGGTTGGAGTCCCGCCTTCTGGCGGCCGGCGAACCGAGTCTTCGAGGGTTCGCCGACCACGCGGCGACTGACGAGCCGCGGGAGTTCATCCCCGCGGGGAGTCCTCCCGCGGGGATGAACCCCGCGGCTCGTTGGCTGACATCATTCGCCGGGTGCCATGCCCACTGCTTTGAGTGGGCATGCGAAACCTTCGCCGGGAACCAGCCGGTATTTTCATGAGTAATTGGCCCTTTCACCGCCCGCTCAACGCGGTGGGCATGGCGCCCGGCGACCGTTCGGCGGCAGATCGGACAACGACGATGCACCCTGTACTGACCATAGTTGCCGTCGGCTTCGGCATCGTGCTTGCGGGCTGGCTGTACATGTGGCGTTGGCGGTGGCGGTGTCCCGCGTGCGGCCGCCGCAAGCTCCGGTTCGTCGGCACGGCGAGCGAGTGGACGTCGGAGTTGATGGAGAGCCGGTTCTGGGAGGCCCGGTGTGGGGCCTGCGGCCGGCACGCGGTTCAGCGTTCAGGTCTGTTCGGTCGCTGGACGCCGGCGAGGCAGGCCGAACAGTCTTATGCCCCATCCGACTTGAATAAACCGTAGCGATTCCGGGTACGTCTCTTTCACGACGCATGTCGCTTCGTTTATTCAACCTGTCCGAGCCGATCAACCTACTCGCACGCAGCGCCGGGTGCCATGCCCACTACTTTGAGCTTATCGTTACACACATCTCAGGGGCATGGCGGTCCGGCGGTCATGGGAGGAGGACGGATAACACGGGTCGGGCCTGGGGTTGGAGTCCCGCGTTTAGGCGGTCTTGGACCTATACCTCGCCCGCCCGTAATTGATCTGTTCAAGTGCTTGAGACTTTGGTATGCTTGGTGACGCACACACGATGCTTTTGGGAAGGGAGTCCCTCATGGCGACGACGTGGTTTCGGCCTCAGCTTTCGACCACGGAACAAGCCGCCGTTCT
>JAYUGD010000623.1:0-4621 GCA_043767785.1 Zavarzinella sp.
AATCGCTCACGCTCATGGCTCGCCCAAACGAGTCCGGCACGGCAAATGCACTGTCGGGGAATCACTCCCGCCCGCCGGCACCGTTACGGACGATTCACCCATGGCCGCCGTCACCGCCAAGCAACGCCCGATCTCGCCGCTCTTGCAGGGGCTGGCGACCATTACCTTGATCGTGTTCATTCTGCACGCGGCCCGGCCAATCTTGATGCCGATCACGCTGGCCGTTTTAATCGGCTTCATCCTCTCGCCCGTGGTGCAGTGGCTGGAGCGCCGGCGGTTCGGCCGCGTGCCCGCCGTCATCATCACCGTGGCCCTGACGACCGTCTTGTTAAGCGGGCTGGGGTGGATCATCGGCCTGCAAATCACGGCCCTCGCCCGCGAACTGCCGCAGCAGCGGGCGCGGATCGAGTCCAAGGTGAACGACCTGCGCGGGGGGGGTACGTTCTCCGACCTGTTCAGCATGATGAACGAGATTGCCGTCGCCAAGCCGCCGCACAGCCCCGACGCGACAACTATCACCGTCGAGCAGACCGGCCAGGCCGGCCAGCCTGCCGATACGCCCGCGGCGCCCTTGGTCGTCCGCATGGAGCAGGAACAGCGGCTCTCGACCTTGGCCGAGTCGGTGATCCCGGTCCTTGAGCCGGTGGCCACGGCCGCCTTGGTCATTATCCTGTTCATCTTCCTCCTGGCGAACCGGGAGGACATGCGCAACCGCGTCATCGGCCTGTTCGGCCGCGGCAAGCTCACCGGCACGACGCGCGTGCTCGGCGACGCGGCCGACCGGGTCAGCCGCTTTCTGCTGTTCCAACTTATCATTAACGCGTCCTTCGGCGTGATCCTCGCGTGCGGGCTGGCGGTCATCGGCGTCAAGTACGCCCTCCTGTGGGGCTTCCTGTCCGCCATGCTGCGGTTCATCCCGTACGTGGGGACGTGGATCTCGGCCGTCTTTCCGTTCGCCCTCAGCTTCGCCACGTCGGACGGGTGGGCGCAGCCGCTGGAGGTGTTCATCTTCTTCGCCGTCCTCGACGTGTTCACCGGCAACGTCGTCGAGCCGCTGTTGCTCGGCCACCACACCGGCGTGTCGCCCGTGGCCCTGCTGGTGGCCGCCGCGTTTTGGGCGTGGCTGTGGGGGCCGATCGGCCTGCTGCTGTCCACGCCGATCACGGCCTGCATGGCGGTAATCGGCCAGCACGTTCCGCGTATGCGGAAGTTGGCCCTGCTGCTCGGCGACAGCCCGCCGCTGGAGTCGCCGGTCGCCTTCTACCAGCGCCTAATGGCGAAGGACGAGGCCGAAGCGAAGAAGCTGGCCCTCGCGGACGCGACGGACGGCAACCTGCTGACTGCTTACGACCGCACCGTGTTGCCGGCCCTCAGTTTCGCCAAGCGGGACCGCGTGGCGGGCGGCCTGACGATTGAGGAGGAAGCGTCCATCTTCGCCGGGGCCGCGAACATCATCAAGACGATCACGGCCGAGCGCGCCGCGGCCACGGCCCCCGTCGATGGGGCCGAGACGCCCGCGCAACAATTCGATAGCTTCCCTGTCATCATTGGCACGCCGGCCCACCACCAAGCCGAGGAGATCCCGCTGGAGATGCTGGCCCAAGCCCTGCCGGAGGACGGCCTGCAACTCCGCGTGCTGAACTCCCGCATCCTGCCCGTGGAAGTCGAACAGCAGGTCGAGGAGTCGCGGGCCAGCGTGGTCGTGATCTCCGTACTGCCCCCCGGCGGCGTCCCGCAGGTCGCCTACATGTGCCGCCGACTCAAGGAGCGGTGCCCGGGCGTCCGCATCGTCGTCGCCTACTTTGGCCGGGCGCGGAACTTTGACCGGCTGCTCGTCAAGCTGCGGAAGGCCGGGGCCACTTATGTGACCACGTCCCTGGCGCAGACGCGCGACACGCTGAAGTCCCTCGTCCCGGCGGCCCCGGTCCCCGCCGTCGGCAACCGCCTCGCGGCCGTGAACGGAAGTCGGCCATGAACGAACGCAGCCGCCGGAACATCAGCACGCTCACGGGAATTCTCTTCGGGCTGGCCGTGCTGGTGTTGATCGTCAACTCCTACTTGGCGTTCCGCAACACGACCGCCCTCGCCGAGAGTTCGCGGCCCTTGTCCGTGTCGTCGGCCGAGCCGGTCAACCCCGATGCGGCTGCGGCCCGCGACGCCGTCCACGCGGCGAATTACCGCTACGCGATCCGCGGCATCATCGTCTCCGGGCTGGTGCTGCTGCTGACGTGCGCGGCCGGGTTCTACTTGCTCGACCGCGATGCGACGAACCGCCGCCGCATCGCCGAGGAACAGCAGAAGGCCGCCGCCGACCGGCAACGGGCGGTCGCCGAGCGGGAACTGGTGGCCACGGAGAAGGAGCGCTTCGCCCGGTACAACACGCTGATCCTGGAATCCACCGGCGAGGGGATTGTCGGCACGGACCCGTCCGGCCGCTGCACCTTCATCAACAAGGCCGCCGGCCGGCTCTTGGGCATCGACCCGGAGTCGGTGATCGGCAAGAACTTCCACGACTTCACCAAGCCGACGGAAGCGGATGGCGAGCCGATGGACCCGGCCGAGTCCCCCATCGCCCATACCGCCCGCGAAGGGATGCCGGCGGCCGGGGAGGACTTGCTGTTCCACAAGGCCGACGGGACCGCGTTCCCCGTGCAATTCTCGGCCAGCCCGATCCGGGACCGCGGCCGCGTGGCCGGGGCCGTCGTCACCTTCTCGGATATCAGCCGCCGCAAGGAAGACGAGAAGGAGATCAAGGAGGCCCGCGACGCCGCCGAGGCCGCCAACGTGGCCAAGAGCCAATTCTTGGCCAACATGAGCCACGAACTGCGCACGCCGCTGAACGCCGTGATCCTCTACAGCGAACTCTTGCAAGAGGAAGCCGAGGACCGCGGCATTACAGACTTCGGCCCGGACTTGGAGAAGATCCGTGTCGCCGGCAAGCACCTGTTGGCGCTGGTGAACGGCGTGCTGGACCTGTCCAAGATCGAAGCCGGCAAGATGGACCTGTACCTGGAGACATTCGATCTCGACGCGCTGCTGAAGGAAGTGGTCGCGACGGCCGAGCCGCTGGCCGGCAAGAAGAAGAACCGACTGGCATACGCCGCGGGTGCGCTGCTCGGCTCCGTCCACAGCGACTCCACCCGACTGCGGCAAATCCTGTTCAACCTGCTCTCGAACGCGGCCAAGTTCACGGAGAACGGGACGATCACCGTCGCCGCCGCCCGCGTACCGGCGCAGGGCAAGGACTGGGTCGAGTTCCGCGTGACGGACACCGGCATCGGCATGACGGCCGAGCAACAGGCGAAGCTATTCCAGCCGTTCACGCAGGCCGACGAGTCCACGACGCGCAAGTTCGGCGGCACCGGCCTGGGCCTGAGCATCACCAAGCGCTTCGTGGAGATGATGGGCGGGGCCGTCACCGTGGAGAGTGCGCCGGACGCGGGTTCGACGTTCACTGTCCGCGTCCCGCTGGCCGCGGAGTCGCCGCCCGCCGCCGTCGTGACGACGCCCGACGACGGGACCGTGCTGGTGATCGAAGACGATTCCGCGGCCCGGCAAGCGCTCGTCGCCGCCTTGGCCAAAGAGGGGTTGAAGGCCGTGACGGCCGCGGACGGCGCCGAGGGCTTGGCCCTGTCGCGGGCGTTCAAGCCGGGGGCGGTGTTCCTCGACGTCATCATGCCGAAGATGGACGGCTGGGCAGTCTTGGCCGAGATGAAGAAAGACCCCCGCCTGACGGACGTGCCCGTGATCTTAATCACGGGGGCCGAGGGCAAAGAACTCGGCTACACCCTCGGGGCGGCCGAGTACCTGAGCAAGCCTGTTGACCCCGAGCAGTTGACGGCCGTCATCCACAAGTATTGCGAGGGGAAGCCGGAGGCCGGCATCCTCGTGGTGGACGACGACGCCACGACCCGGCACGCCGTCCGCCGGACGCTGGCCCGCTCCGGCTTCGCGGTGGACGAGGCCGAGAACGGCCGGGCCGCCTTGGCGAAGACCGCCCAGCGCAACTACTCATTAGTCGTGCTCGATTTGCTGATGCCCGAGATGGACGGCTTCACGTTCCTCAACGAGTTCCGCCGGACCGAGGCGGGCCGCACGGTCCCCGTGGTCATCACGACCTCGAAGGACTTGACGCGGGACGACCGCAATCGACTCAACGGCAAGGTGGAGGCCATCCTGCAAAAAGGCGGGTACAGCCTCGACGAGTTCCAGTCGGAAATCAAGCGGTTGGCCGGCCGGCTGGCCGCGTAACGGATAACGACCACGCTCACGGCGGAGACTGCAATGACCAAGATTCTGATTGTCGAAGACAACGAAGAGAACCGCGACGCCCTCTCCCGGCGGCTGCAACGCCGTGGGTTCCAAGTGGTGGTGGCCGTTGACGGCAAGCTGGGGGTCGCGGCGGCCAAGACCGAGATGCCGGACCTGATCCTGATGGACATGAACATGCCGGAACTCGACGGCTGGCAGGCGACCAAACTGGTCAAGGCCGACCCGATGACCGCCCACATCCCGGTGATCGCCCTGACCGCCCACGCGATGGGCGGCGACCGCGAACGGGCCGTCGAGGCCGGCTGCGCGGAGTACCACACGAAGCCGGTCGAGTTCCCCAAGTTACTCA
>JAYUGD010000624.1:0-4619 GCA_043767785.1 Zavarzinella sp.
CTCTCCGCCGCGGAGAGGGGGCCGGGGGGTGAGGTGGTTTTCTCCCCACGGTCATCATGCCCGCACAACCGCTCCGGCTGGCCCACATCAGTGACTTACACCTGATCGACGCGACCACCCGCATGCGGATGCGGGACTGGCTCGGCAAGCGGGCCGTCGGCTGGGCCAATCGCCGGATTACCCGCAGCCGGCTGTTCGATTCGGCCGCCGTCATTTGCCGTCACTTGGTCGAGACGCTGCCGGCCCGCGAACTCGACGGCGTGATGTTCACGGGAGACGCCTCTTCCCTCGGGACCGCGTTGGAGTTTCGGCTCGCCGCCGAAATCTTTGCCCCACTGTGGCATGCGATGCCCGGCTTGGCTGTCCCCGGCAATCACGACCACTACATGCGGCACAGCGTCCGGGCCAAATTCTTCGAGTCGACCTTCGCCGATTGGCAATCCGGCCAGCGGGTTGACGCACACCGCTACCCGTTCGCCCGCCAGTTCAACGGCATCTGGTTCATCTGCGTCAATTCGTCCCGCCCGAACTTCGCCCCGTGGGACTCCCGCGGCAAAGTGGGACACCTGCAACTGGAACGACTCGAAAAACTCGTCTACGAACTGCCGGTCGGCCCGAAAATATTGGTCACGCACTATCCGTTCTTACTGGGGAGCGGCCACCCAGAACTTCGCTGGCGAAAACTGCGGGACGCCAAGAAACTGTGGGCCGTGCTGGAACGGGACGTTGTGTTCTGGTTCCACGGCCACCGCCATGTGCGCTACCACGTGCCGATCCCCGGCTCGAACTGCACGGACGTCTGCGTCGGCAGCACGACGCAAGAGGGCCGGTGGAGTTACAACGAGTACACCTTCACCCGCGACCACTTGGTGATTCTGCACCGCATGTGGAACCAATCCGACGCCCGCTTCGACGACGCGGGCGAAGAGCAGTTGCCGATGCCGGAAGTGTGGAAGTCGCTCTTTTGAAAGACATTTTTTAGCCACGGATCGAACACGGAGGAAACACGGATAACGGCAAAAGGCATAAGACAGAAGACGGATGAAATCCGGATCGACACGGGCCGACACGGCAACGGAACGCCACCTGCCGTGTTTTATCCGGTTTTCATCCGTCTTATGATTTGGTCTTCCATCCGAATCGGTGTTTTATCCGTGTTCGTCCGTGGCTAAAAATGTCTTTCTCCGAGGCGTCCATGCGTAAAGCTCTCCCGGCCGTGGTGATCGCGGTCTTGTTCGCAACTTCCGGGGCGTTCGCCCAGAAGGAGTTCGGGTTTGACAACCGCAAGGGGTCCGGGCAGCCGTACCTCAAGCCCGAAGAGACGGTCGCCCGGATGAAGGTGGCCGAAGGCTTCGAGGTGAAGTTGTTCGCCGGGGAGCCGCAACTGGTGAACCCGATTGCCATGACGGTGGACGAGAAGGGCCGCGTCTGGGTGGTCGAGTGCTTCGAGTACCCGAAGCGGACGGCCAAGGGGAAGATGCCGCGGGACCGCATTCGCATTCTGGAAGACACCGATGGCGACGGCGTCTGCGACAAATCCACGATCTTCATTGAGGGGAAGGATTTCCCCGTCACGTTCGATTTGGCGTCCGGCATCGAAGTCGGCAACGGCGGCGTCTACCTCGGCGCCCCGCCGTACTTGTTCTTCATTGAGAACAAGAACGACAAGCCGGGGAAGATCGACATTCTCCTCAAAGGCTTCGGCTCACAGGACACGCACGAGACGCTGAACACCTTCCAATGGGGACCGGACGGCCGGCTCTATGGCCTGCACGGCGTGTTCACTTATTCCGAAGTGTCCCCCGGCCAAGCCGACGGCCCCAAGACGCGCATCAACGCGGCCGTCTGGCGGTACGACCCCCGGACGAAGGTGTTTGAAGTGTTCTCGGACGGCACCAGCAACCCGTGGGGCATGGACTACCGCAACACGGACGGCCAGTTTATCCTGTGCTGTTGCGTCATCCCACACCTGTTCCACATGGTCCCCGGCGGCATCTACAAGCGGCAGGGGGGGCAGGCCGCCAACCCGTATGCCTACGGGGAAATCAAGGAAATCTGCGACCACACGTTCCACAAGGAAAGCGGCTGGGCGCACGCCGGGCTGATCTCGCTGGACACGCCGATCATGCCGGAGAAGTACCGCAACAGCGTCATCTTCGGCAGCATCCACGGCTGCTCGCTCAAGCAAAACATCCTCAAGCCCAACGGCTCCAGCTACACCGCCAGCCGCGGGGACGACTTTCTCGTCAGTGGGGACAAGAACTTCCGCCCCATCAACCTCCGCTGGGGGCCGAACGGCGAAATCTACTGCATCGACTGGCACGACCAAAACCCCTGCCACCAGACGAACCCGGACGACTGGGACTACGAACGCGGGCGGGTGTACCGGATTCAGACGAAGGGGTTGAAGACAAAGAAGGCCGCGGATTTGGGTGCCAAGGGCGTACCGATCCGGGAGCTGGTTAGTTCTCCGAACCCTTACATCGCGCGTACTGCGTTGCGATTGGTTCAGGAGCGTGAGCCGAACGCCACGACCATCGATCTTCCTCGAATCGATCCTCCAAAGATCAACGCCCCGTCAGACCCCTTCAATGTTGACGGGTTGACCTCGAATCGGATGATGGAATACTTTCCGCAGATGGCTTCTGAGCCGGTGTCAAAGGCTGAGGATTACGAGACATCCGAGCGGAAATTTCCGCGAGATGAAATGCTGGCGCCTTTTGAAATCCGTGCCATCGCCGAAAACCGTAATGGTAAGAACTCAGGCGAAGTCATCCCGAGTCTGATCGCGTTCGCCAAAAAGAAACCAATCGTGACGATGCGCCGAGAACTCGCTTCTGCGGCCGTTTTGCTCGGCGACAAGCATGACGTGACGCCTATCCTCCGCGAGTTACTCAAGGTCAAGGAAGACGCCAAAGACCCAATGATTCCGCAATTGATCTGGGTCGCTTACGAAAAGACCATCGCCAAGTCACTCGGCAAGGCTGGCATCGCCGACGAGTTGAAGTGGCTGGCCGAAAACGCCGCGGGCAACCCGCTTATCACCGACACCATCGTTCCGCGCACGATGAAGCGGCTCGTCGCCACCGGCAAGCCGGAAGACATCGCCCTGTGCCTCGACTTCATCGGTGGGGCCACGGACGAAGCGGTGACGCTCAAGGCGTTGGACGCCCTCACGGCGGCCATCGGCAATCGCACGGTGCCGGCTCCGGCGAACTGGAAGGTCGTGCAACAAAAGCTCGCGGGCAGCATGAAGCCGGACGTGGCCCGGCTGACCAACAGCTTGGCGGTCAAGTTCAGCGACCCGGAGGCCATGCGTAAGGCGTTGGCGGTGGTCAGCGATGTTAAGAACTCGCTGGCCGAACGGCAGGAAGCCGTCCGCGATCTCGGCGTGTCGAGAGATAAGAGCATCTTGAAGCCACTGTTCGCGGTGATTCAAGGCAAGGACGACGACGCCCTGCGGGCCGAAGCGATCCGGGCCGTCGCCGGCGTGGACACCCCAGAAGTGTCCCGCGACCTGTTGGCGACGTGGAAGAACTTCTCCCCGCCGTTGCGGAACGAAGCGGTGAACGCCCTCGCCGGCCGCAAGGACTGGGCCAACGACCTCTTGGCGGCCGTCGGCAAGAAGCAGGTGGACCGCACCGAACTGACGGACAACACGATCATCCGCATCCAAGCCCTCAAAGATAACAAGTTGAACGCCGAGATCGAAAAAGTCTGGGGCCGCATGCGGGCGACGCCGGCCGAACTCAACAAGGTAATCGACCAGATGCGCGGCCAGCTCGCCGCCGGGCCGGGGTCGTTCGCCCGCGGCAAAATTGTCTTCGACAACCAGTGCGCCAAGTGCCACAAGTTCGACGGCCGTGGCAGCGAAGTCGGCCCGAGCATCGAAGGCGCCGGCCGCGACATCGAGTACCTGTTGGTGAACGTCCTCGACCCCAACCGCGTGATCGGCGCCCCGTACTTCATGCGGACCGTCAACCTCAGCAACGGCCGCGTCGAGACCGGCGTGCTGCACGCCGAGGACGGCCAATCCATCACGCTCAAGGGGGAGAACGGCGTCCTCAAACAGATTCAAAAGCGGGACATCGACGACCTCAAGGTGCAGGAGAAGTCCCTGATGCCCGAAGGCCTGGGCTATAACATGACCGTCCAGGACTTCCGCGACCTGGTGCGGTACGTGATGGCCAACCCGTTCCTGATTCCCTCGTCCGTGTCCGTCGGTGAAAAGGCAGAAGCCGGCGTGTTCGGCGTGCAAGGCCGCATTGCCTTACCCGTGCGGGACAAGCCGGAAGCCGTCCGCATCGTCGGCGAAGTGACCGCCCCGGCCGCGAAGTCGTATCGCCTCATGGTCGGCGCCGCCGAAGCGTGGAGCGTGGCGGTCAACGGCAAGCCCGTCGGCGCCGAGCAAAAAGGGAGCGGCATGGCGGCCAACCCCGATCAGGGGAGCATCAACGTGCCGTTGACGGCCGGCAAGAATGAGATCGTGGTGACGACGCGAACGGGCGGCAAAGACGCGGCGGTGTACCTGCGGTTCTTCGACCCGAACCGCGAACTCCGGTACGTCGAACCGGCGACAGTGCCTTCGGGCGTGTTGCCGAAGTAAAGACCGATTAACC
>JAYUGD010000625.1:0-4619 GCA_043767785.1 Zavarzinella sp.
TTCCACGCCCACATTGAGGAGAAGAGCCAAGCCGCCCCGATCTTCCAGACGGCCCCGGTCCTCGGCCACGTCCACATCAGTGAGAACGACCGCGGCACCCCCGGCACCGGCCAAGTAAACTGGTGCGAAGCGTTCACCACGCTCAAAAAAGTCGGCTACGACGGCTGGCTGGTCATCGAAGCCTTCGGCCGCGCCCTGCCCGATCTCGCGGCGGCCACGAAAGTCTGGCGGGACTTGTTCCCCACCCCGAAGCAGGTGTACGTGGACGGCCTGAAATGGATCAAGCAACACTGGGAGGCTGGCGACAAGCCCCGCTAACCGTGCCGATTGTGAAGGAATTGTGAAGCCCTGCCAAATTGTCTGCCATTGCGCGCGACCGATTTGGTGAAATCGTGACAAACGGGTCGGCGCCGGTTTGACCGCCCCGGAAACGGATGGTATCTTGCGGGCCGCGCCACTCCTCAATTGACGGCGGCCCACCTCTCCCTCCGCCGAGTCGCTTTCGCCCCTGTTCGCCTCCCCGAAATTCTTCGTGTCGTCACGCATGGGGGAGGGTATCATGCAGCCAAGCAGGCTCGTCCAGCAAACGCCCTCGCGCGGGTGCTTTCCCATGGCTCACGACGTCTTCATCAGCTACTCCTCGGCAGACCTCGCGGCCGCGACGGCCGTCCGCGACACGCTGGTCGCCCACCGGGTCCGCTGCTGGATGGCCCCGGACGACATTCCCCCCGGGGCGGTGTGGGCGTCGGCCATCGTCGATGCCATCACCGACAGCAAGGCGATGGTCCTCGTATTTTCGGCGAGTTCGAACCGCTCTCCGCAGGTCGTGCGCGAGATCGAGCGGGCGGCCAATTTGAACCTTGTGATTATTCCCTTTCGCGTGGAGGACGTCGCCTACTCTAAGTCGCTCGAATACTTCCTCAGTTCCAGCCACTGGCACGACGCGACGTCCCCGCCGCTACAGCCCCACCTCGAGCGCTTGGCGCAAAACCTCAAGGCCCAACTCGCGGCGTTGACGCCGGATCTCGCGCCCCGACCATCTTCCGGCCGCGAAGCGCGGCCGGCGACGGGGGCCGTGCACAAGTCTGTCACCCTCATGGAAGAAGGCGACCTCGGCGACTGGGAGAATGTGGGGCCGTACGAGGTCCGCCTACAGGCCGTGTTCGACCGGGACGAATACGCGGGCGTGGACGACCCTTACGCCTACCTGCTGCTGGAGGCCGAGGTCCGTCGAAAGGACAGTGACCCGACGTTGGACGTGCCGGCCGACATCGCCCTGGTTCTGGACGTGAGCAAGTCGATGCGGCGCGAGAACCGCTTCCAACTGTTGGAAGCGGCGGTGCGGCAGTTCTTCCGCGAGGTGGGCTCCAAGGAGCGCGTCGCCATCGTGGCCTTTTCGACAGCGGCCCAGGCGATCACCAAGTTCGCCCCGGCGGACACGCTCCGACAGGACGTGGACCGGCTGATCCGGCGGATTCAGGCCGCGGGGGAGTTCGCCGAGAGGAAGACCAACATCATCCCGGCCCTGACCCAGACCGCCGAGATTTTTCGCGCGGCCGGCGTGCGGAAGGACGCGGTGCGCCGGACGTACGTCCTGACGGACGGCGGTTTCCACGACGCGCGAGAAGGCGGCCCCGTGCTGGCCGAGGTTCGCGACTTGCGCACGGAGATCGGCATTTACGCCTTCGGGACGGACGTCCGGCCGGATTCGATGAAGCGGCTGCTCACCGGGCAAATGGGCGGGTGGGTCAAGCCGATCGCCGACCCGGCGGACATCACCCGCCACTTCGCCCGCATCGCCGAGGTCAACCACGCCTTGGTCGGCCAAGAAGCCCGGATCGTGATTAAGTTCGACGCCGACGTGACGTTGGGCCACGTCTGGTCGTTTCGGCCTTACGAGCGCCATTTCGGCCAGATCACCAAGGCCCAGAACGGCTGCGACATCGGCTTCCCCGAAAGCGACCGGACGTACTCGCTGCTCTTCGAGGTGCGCCTGCCGCCCGACGCGGAGCCGCGGACGCGGGTGGCCAAGGCGGGGATCGTCTGGCGGAACGGCGAGCGGCAATTCCAGCGCCAACGGGCCGTGTTCGCCGCGCGCACGCCCGGGGACAGTGCTCGTGTCGAAAAAGGCGCCGAGCGAGTCTCGGACCGCACCCGGGCCGGCCAGGCGTTTCTCATCCTCGACGCCCTCCGGCACCAGTTGAACACGGCGGACCAGTTGGTGCGCGAGAACGCCCGCTTGAAAGTGGCCTTGTTCGAGCGCCGCAGTGACGATTTGATCGAGACGATTCAAAAGATGATCGCCAAACTCGAACGCGAGCTAGGCAAATTCGATCTGGGCCCGGCCGTCGGCTTGGACGACGCGGCCGCCCTCAAGCCGGACGACGACGACGTCTTCGACCTCAGTCTCGGCCAAGCCATGATCCACGCCGCGGACTGGGATTCCGGCGTGGCCGTGTATGCTTCTGAAAAGCGCCTCGACGCGCCGACCGGCCAATCCAGCGGGTCGGATTTTGAAATTTCGCTCGTTTTACCGGACGAGACGGACGAAGACTAAGCCGCCCCGACAATCGAGCCCCGCGGCGCGGGCGAGGACGTCGATGGCCGACCGCCTTGAGCACGAAGAACTCCTCGACCTCCGGCTGCGCGCGGATTACCGCGACGGACTGCTCCCCCACTTGCGGACCGCCTACGGCGCGACCGTCGGCGGCCGCTACCGGGTGGCGAATCTGTTGGCGGCCGGCCGGCAGAGCTACGTCTTCGCGGCGGTGGATTTGGAGAATGGCGCCCCGGTCGTCGTGAAGCAGCCGGCCTTCGATTACCGCCACCCGGTGCGAATCGACCGCCGCGCCGCGGGCGCGGCGCGGGCGGCCCTCGAGACCGAACGCCGCGTTCTCGACGCCTGCGGCACCGGCGAGTTGCCGCGCGCGATTCAATTGCTGACCGCCCCGGCCATCGTGGAATCGGCCGGCCTGTGCCGCGCCCTCGGCGGGGAGGAACTGTTCCTGATCGAGGAGAAGATCGAAGGGAGGCCCCTGCGGGACGTGGCCTTCCACGAGGGCCGGGACTGGCCGCCCGCGGAGAAAGAAGCGCTGGCGAGTCGGTTCGCCGGCCGGTTCTTGGCGTTCTGGGAATCCCTGCGGGACGCCGGATGGTTCTACGCCGACATCAGCCCCGGCAACTTGCTTGTCGAGCAATCGACGCGCCGCCTGCGGGTCGTTGACGCCGGCTGCGCCTGCCCGGCCGCCCCTCGCGTCCGCCTGCGCGGCCTCACGCCCGCCTTCACGACACCGAACATCTACGAGGCGTTCGAATCCGGCCGACACGTCGAAGGGACCGCCGCCGCCGTCCTCCCTCCCTTGGCCAAAGTCTTGCACTTTTTTCTGACGCTCCGCGAACCGCTGAACGGCTCCCGCTCGGCGACCGACGACGGGTCACTCGACCAATACTCCCCCGGGTGTCGGCAGGCTCTTGAGGCGATGCTCTGTTTGGACGCCAGACCCGAAACGCTGCCGGCCGCCCGGAGCGCCATTGAGTCTTGGAACGGCAGGGATGAAAACAGGGTCGGAGCTTGATCATTGACGCCAAGTTCAACCACCACTTCCAGCGGTCGTCAGCCGGTCGGCGGGAACGTCACTCCTTCCAGCCGAGAGTGACCTTGTCGCTCTCGGCGGGGTCGATCAAGAACAGGAATGACTCGCCTTTCCTTCGCATGCCGTTCCCGTCCCGCGGGCCGGGGCCGCCGATCACTAACGCCAAGTGGGTCCCCGTGCTGACGAGTTGAATCCCGCGATCGGGGTCCATTCGGCCCAACAATCCCGGGAACACCGGGGCCGTCAGGGCAGCCGACCGCAGCACGGCCCCTTGGGCGTTCATTTGATACAGGGTCGGCCGGGCGTCTTCGCCGAACCCCTGCCCCACGGCGTACAAGGTGTCGTCCTTCGCGTGGTACGTCAGCCCCGCCAGCTCGATTCCGCGCGGCAATTCGGCCACGACTCTCCATTTCCCAGTGGCGGGGGCGTACTCGTAGATCAACTTCGAAGACATGACCAACAGGCGGTTCCGCTTGGTGTCGAAGGCGACGGCCCGCGGCCAACTGATCCGCTCAAGGCCGACGCCGGGGTCCAAGTTAACGGTCTTCTTTTTCTCCAAATCCACTTCGCACACTTCGTGCATGGTCAGCCCGTAATTCTTTTTCCCCTTCGGGTCGTGAACGAGCCGGACGACCTTGTCCGGCAATGGCTTGAGCGTGTCTTTGGCGGGGCCGTCTTGGGTGAAGTCGCCCGCCGACCCGGAGACGCCGAATCGGTCCGCCGCCACGAGATGAACGGCTTGGAACTGAACCTTCGGCAGGTCGGCGACCTTGGTGAGCGTCGGGTACTTGGAGGACAGCCGCGGCTCGTCCTGAATCCCATCCACGGCGAACGGAGAAGCAGGGTTAAAGCGGTAGGCGCCGCGGAAACTTTTAACCTCCTGCCCGGTCATTGCACGGAGCGCTTGGACGAGGGGGCGGAATTCGGGGGAATCGATTTTGTATGGGGCGTGCAGATATTCCTTGCCCTGCCGGCCCTCGTGAAAAAAGTCTTCCACGGCGGTTCCTTTCGGCACGACAGCGGCCT
>JAYUGD010000626.1:0-4616 GCA_043767785.1 Zavarzinella sp.
TGCTGCGCGGCAAGCACAAGCCGACCTACACGGCCCACACGGATTCCGGGGACTTCGTGGTCGTCACGAACGTCGAAAAGATTAAGTTCACCGGCAATAAGTGGGACCAGAAGACCTACCAAACGTACAGCCGCTACCCCGGCGGGCAGAAGATCATCCCGGCCAAGGAATTGCGGGACCGCAAGCCGGCCGAGATCCTCTTCCAAGCCGTTAAGCGGATGGTGCCCCGCGGCCGGCTCGGCCGGGCGCAACTGGGCAAGTTGAAGATTTACGCCGGGTCGGCCCACCCGCACCAGGCCCAGCAACCCAAAGAACTGAAACTCTCCTGACCCACCCCCGCCCGACGGCGGCTTGAGGAATTTGAAGGCATGAGCGCTGCGAAGAAGTTTTACCTCGGGACCGGCCGCCGCAAGACGTCCGTCGCCCGCGTCCGGATCTGCGAAGGCTCCGGCAAGATCATGATCAACGAGCGGGAGTTGACGGACTTCTTCCCCGTGGTCCAAGACCAAGGGGCCGTCGTCGGCCCGCTCAACCTGCTCGACATGCGGACCCGCCTCGACGTGTTCGTGAACGTCAACGGCGGCGGCCACACCGGCCAAGCCGGGGCCACGCTGCAAGGCGTCGCCCGCGCGCTGAAGACCATGTTCGGCGTCGAGCCGGCCGCCCCGGCCGAAGGGGAGGGCGGCGAAGTGGCCGAGACGACCGAGAGCGGGATGCACAAGAAACTCCGCGACTCCGGCTTCCTCACCCGCGACAGCCGCATGAAGGAACGCAAGAAGTACGGCCGCAAGGGCGCCCGCCGCAGCTTCCAGTTCTCCAAGCGGTAAGCGGGCGATTATTTCAGACCCTCGACGGGACCGGCGAACAGCCGGTCCCGTTTTCGTTTGCCGGCCCGTCTGTAAGACAACTCTGGTGAAACAGCAGTCACTTCTCGAACCGCTTCCTCCGTCCCGCGCGAGGGTTCCCCGATGTTGAGTCCGGCCGATGCTCTGTCCCGGATGCAGTGGCGGTACGCGGTCAAGAAGTTCGACCCGGCCCGCCGCATCCCTGACGCCGACTGGCGGCACGTCGAAGACAGCATGGTGCTGACCCCGTCCAGCTTCGGCTTGCAGCCGTGGAAGTTCGTGGTCGTCACCGACCAAGCCGCCAAGGAGAAACTGGTGCCCGTCTCGTGGGGCCAGAAGCAAGTGGCCGACTGTTCGCACATGGTTGTCATCGCGGCCCGCACCAACTTGAGCGAGGCCGACATCGACAAGTACGTGGCCCGCACCGCGGAAGTGCGCAACACGACGGTCGAGGCCCTCGGCGGCTTCCGCAAGATGATGGTCGGGACGTTGGTCCCCGCCAAATTCGACCTCAACAAGTGGGCCGCGCACCAGTGCTACATCGCCCTCGGGCAACTAATGGCCGTCGCCGCCGTCATGGGCATCGACACCTGCCCGATGGAAGGCTTCGAGCCGGCGAAGTACGACGAAATTCTGGGGCTGACCGCCCTCGGCTACCACAGCGTCGTCTGCTGCCCCGTCGGCTACCGGGCCGCGGACGACAAGAGCGCGCTGGCCCCCAAGGTGCGGTTCAAGGCGGACGACGTCGTCCTGCGAATCTGATTTAAGGAGTCTCACGTGCAACAGCGCAAACTCGGCGCCCAAGGATTAACGGTCTCCGCCCTCGGCCTCGGCTGCATGGGCATGTCGTGGGCGTACGGAACCGGAACGGACCGCGACGACGCGGAGTCGGTCGCCACGATCCACGAGGCCATCGACTTGGGGATCAACTTCTTCGACACGGCCGAAGTGTACGGCCCGTTCACGAACGAGGTGCTTGTCGGCAACGCCCTGCGGGACCGGCGGGACAAGGTCGTCATCGCCACCAAGTTCGGCTTCGTGTTCAACCAGGCCGGCATGACCGTCGGGGCCGACAGCCGGCCGGGACACATCCGCGAAGTCGTTGACGGCTCGCTGAAGCGCCTCGGGACCGACCACATCGACCTGCTGTACCAGCACCGCGTGGACCCCAACGTCCCCATCGAGGAAGTCGTCGGCGTGATGGCCGAGTACGTGAGGGCCGGCAAGGTCCGCTACCTTGGCCTGTCGGAAGCTGGGCCGGCCACGCTGCGGAGGGCGATGAAGGTTCACCCCATTTCGGCGTTGCAGTCGGAATACTCCCTGTTCGAGCCGGAAGTGGAGGCTGAGGTGCTGCCGACGTGCCGCGAACTCGGCATCGGCTTCGTGCCGTACAGCCCGCTCGGCCGGGGGTTCATCACCGGGCAGGTGAAGACGGCCGCCGAGTATACGCAGGACAACGACAACCGCCGCAACATGCCGCGGTTCCATGAGGAACACTACGCGGCCAACATGAAGCGGGCCGAGGCGATCAAGGCTTACGCCGCCAAGCGGGGCTGGACCGCCGGCCAACTCGCGCTGGCGTGGTTGCTCGACCGCGGGCCGGACATCGTGCCGATTCCGGGGACCAAACGCCGTAAATACCTGCGCGAGAACGCCGCGGCCGCCGACATCAAACTCACGGACGAGGACCGCCGCTTCCTGACCAACGACTTGCCGCCGGTCAGCGGAGATCGCTATGCCCCCGGCGGGATGGCGATGATCGACCGGGGCTGAGTGGCTTGGCGTCCGCGAGGTGGTCTGCGTTTCGTTGGCCAAGGAATAAGGAGACGGCGATGACCCGACTACTGGCGATGATCCTTTTGGCCTGCGCTTCCGCGCCCGCTTTTGCCGACGACTGGCCGCAGTGGCTCGGCCCGAAGCGCGACGGCGTCTGGCGGGAAACCGGCCTGATCGAGAAGTTCCCGGCCGACGGCGTGAAGCCGCTGTGGAAGACGCCGATTGCCGGCGGTTTCGCCGGCCCGGCCGTGGCCGACGGCCTGGTGTACGTCTCGGACTACCTGACCGCCGGCAACGTGAAGGAGGAAGTCTTCGACCGCACCAACTTCACGGGCATCGAACGGCTGCACTGCCTCGACGCCAAGACCGGCAAGCCGGCGTGGAAGTACGAGTACGAGTGCAAGTACACCGTCTCGTACCCCATCGGGCCGCGCGCCACGCCGACCGTCTCCGGCGGCAAAGTGTACTTCTTGGGCACCGAAGGGAACTTCGCCTGCCTCGACGCCAAGACCGGGGCCGTGGTCTGGAAGAAAGACTTCAAGGCCGACTACGGCGCCAAGACCGCCCTGTGGGGCTACTGCAGCCACCCGCTGGTGGACGGCCAAACCGTGTACTCGGTCGTCGGCGGCGAAGGGTCGTGTGTGGTGGCCTTCGACAAGGACACCGGCAAGGAACTCTGGAAGGCCCTGACCGCCGAGGAGCAGGGTTACAGCGCCCCGACGATCATTGAGGCCGGCGGCACGCGGCAACTGATCGTCTGGCACGGCACCTCGATCAACTCCCTCGACCCGGCGACCGGCAAGCGGAATTGGGTCGTCAAGATGGAGGCGGCGTACCGCATGTCCATCATGACCCCGAAAATGGACGGCAATTTGTTGTTCGCCGCCGGCGAAGGGGCTGGCAACGCCGTGATGCTCGAACTCGGCAAGGACGCGCCGACGGCCAAGGAACTGTGGCGGGCGAAAAAGACGACCGCCATGTTCCCGATCAACATGACGCCATTCTTTGAGGGGGGCTACCTATACGGCGTGGACATGACCGGCGAACTACGTTGCGTGGAAGCGAAGACCGGCAAGCGCGTGTGGGAGTCCCTCGTCCCGTTTAACGACAAGGCGAACAAGGCCGCGACCGCCTTCATCGTCAAAAACGGCGACCGCTTCGTGCTGTTCACGGAGAACGGCGACCTGATCTTCGCCAACCTCAGCCCGAAAGGCTACGAGGAAATCAGCCGGGCGAAAATCATCGAACCGAACACGACCGCCTTCCGCCGAACGGTCGTTTGGACCCACCCCGCCTTTGCCGCCGGCTGCGTCTTCGTGCGCAACGAGCAAGAAATTGTGTGCGTGTCGCTGAAGAAGTAATCGTGATTTAGGCGAGCGGGGGGCGTCAGCCCCCTGTGCTTTAACCCCTCGAACACCATGACCTACGTTTCCTTTGACCGATCATGGTTCCTGACATGGACGACATACGGGACGTGGACCCCCGGCGACGAGCGAGGCTTCGTCAGCCCCAAGTTTGAAGGCGTCCCCGAACGCCGCAATAACGTCGTCGGCGCCGCGTACGACACCGGGCGCCCCGAGTTGGCCGAATTGTCCCGAAGCAAACTCACCGGCCCGCCAATTTGGCTGACGAAGGATCAAGCGGTTCAAGTCGCCGCGCAGTTCATCAAAACGGCCGCATACCGTGGATGGACCATCGTTGCCGGGGCAGTGATGGCCAATCACGTTCACCTATTGGTGGGCGTCTTCGGCGATCCCAAGCCGCAATACTTGATGCGGGATTTCAAGAGCTACGGCAGCCGGGCGTTGAACGAGATGTTCGGGAAGCCCGAGAGTGAAACGTGGTGGACGGAGCAGGGGTCGAAGAAGAAGATCAAGGATGAAGAACATTTCCAAGCGGTCGTCGCGTACATTCTGAATCAGGCGAACCCATTGGTGGTATGGCAGGCGGGGGAGGGATTTGGGGAGCGTGAAGAGGGTAAAAACACAGGGGGCT
>JAYUGD010000627.1:0-1543 GCA_043767785.1 Zavarzinella sp.
CACCCGGGGCCTTACGGCCCTCGGCTCACTCGGTTTTCCCTCGCCCCCCATCCCTATTCCCTCGCCCCTATTTTCCCTTCAGCGACCCCGCCAAATGCACCATCCACTCTTCGACGTAGTTGGCGTTGCGCTCCAGCACGTCCGCCTCGACGCCGACGGTCATGCCGTCCACGGTGATCGCCGCGAGGATGTACATGACCCGGTTGTCCTTGTCGAGCGGATCCTTGAACAGCACGCGGGCCATCGCCGGGCCGTCCGCGGGCAATTGAATGTTGGCCGGGGACTTGGCCATCGGCTCCAGTTTGATGTCCGGCGCCTCGCCGGCGTAGTCCTTCTTGATGCGCTCGATCAGGTGCTTCTTCACGGTCTCCAGCGGGTCGGCGCCCTGCGGCAGTTCCACCACGAGGGCTTTCGCCTCGGCTGCGTGTTGCCGGGCGTCGCCGCCGACTTTGATCTGGAACCTGGCCCGGAAGGCGAAGCTGGCGGCCGGGTCGATCTCTTTCGGGTCCACGGCGTAGTCGGACTTCTTCGGCATCACGCCCTCCTCGGGCGGGGCGGCCATCTGCCACGCGGCGTCGTGGTCCTCCAGGCGGTAGGCCGGCTTCGGGTTCTCGTAGACCTTCGTGTTCGCCTTCTCCGCCTCCCACTTCTCCCGGTAGCCCGCCAACTTCACGCGGCCGCGCATGGCCGTCAGCTCTTCCTTGGCGGCGGCCCAGTCCTTGTCCGGCGCCCACATGTAGAAGATGTAAGCGATCCCCTTGTACGAGACGGCAATGCTTTCCCCCAAGACGGCCGTTTCCCCGAAGTCCCCTTGGAATTGGTAGGCCTGCCCCGGCTGCCCCATCCACTTGGCGTCGGAGAGATCGACGAAGTTCATGTTCCGGCCGTACCCCTTGAGGCGGGACAGCATCTTGTCGCGCAGTTCGCCGGCGCGCGGGCTGCGGTCCTTGAAGTCCTCGGCGTACATGGCGATCCACCCGTCCGGCCCGGAGCGCTTGCGGGCGAAGACGTTCACGTCCAAGCCTTGACGGGCCGTCATGTCCTCTTCCCATCCCTCGGGGAAGCCGTCCATCTTGAAGTTCAGCCGCTCCTGCGAAATCTCCCCCGTCCCCCCGGAACCTTGCGGCTTGTCACTCCGGCCCTTCATGTACGCGACAGCCCCGGCCGCAACCGCTCCGAAGCCGAGGATCCACAGCACCGTCATCAGCGGGCTGCCGGACTTCGGCTGGTTCCGCAGGTTGACCACGCGGGCCGACGGCCGGCTCGGGGCGTCGGCGTCGTCCCGCGCTTCCGCGACGGGGGCCGGCGCGGCCGCCCGGTACGGGAAGCGCGTCCGGCACAGGGGGCATGTGACCATCGCCGCCGCCGGCAGCATGTCCGCGTCGAACTGGTAACTGCACTGCGGGTTCGGGCACGGGAATAAGTTCGGCACGCGCGGCCTCCATGGGGTCTTGTTGGAATTGTAGGCGGGAGGGGGAGGATGACAGGGTGAGCTTGGAGCGCGCTCGCCGCGAAAGGCAACCTAACCCCCCGGCCCCCTTCC